>NZ_JBQDAA010000001.1:0-15598 GCF_052089545.1 Tissierella sp.
GACAATGATAAATGGTATAAAACGATAAAAAGTAAAAGAAAGATTCTTCGTAAACTCAGAATGACAAAATACTTGTCATTTTGAGCCTAGTCGAAAGATCTTTTTTTGTATAAGAAAAGAGGAAGATTAGGATTTATTGCAATCAATTATGTAAAATAAGTATATATAATCGTTAAAAATAAAGGATAAACGAAAAAAGGAGGAGTTTTGTGTTAGAATCAAATTTTATAAAAAGAGAAAATCATAAAATAGGAGACATACCAGTAATAAGGCTTCTACCAAAATATACTGAAAAACCTTACAAAACTATAGTGTTTTATCATGGGTGGAGTTCTTCAAAAGAAATCCAGCTTATGAGAGGGATGATTCTTGCAAGCTTTGGCTATCAGGTTATACTTCCAGATTCTATTAACCATGGAGAAAGAGGAATTGTAGACTATGAAAATCCTAAAGAAGTTATAAAATACTTTTGGCCTACAATTCTTAAAAATCTTGATGAATATAAAGAAATAAGAGATTATATGGTAAAAAACTTCAATGCTGACGAGAAAAAAATAGGGGTAAGTGGAAACTCAATGGGAGGATTTTCTGCAGGTGGTATTTTTACCTATAATAATGAAATAAAAGCACTTTCTATATTGAATGGTTCAGCAAATTGGAAGGGTGCTAATTTTATATTTAAAGAGCTTGTCCAAGGGGAACTTCCAGACTGGCTTAAGGAAGAAGAGGAAAAAATAAACCTTGTAGATCCTATGAACAATTTAGAAAAATTAATAGATAGGCCAATTTTAATGCTTCATGGAGGAGCCGATAGTGTAGTAGATATAAGAAGTCAAAAAGATTTTTATAAAACTGCTTATTTAAAATATAGAGACAAGAACAAGATTCACTTAATTGAATATAATAATTTAAATCATATTGTTTCTACAAATATGTTAGAGGAGACCGTAAAATGGTTTAATTTCTTTATTTAATTAGGGGATGATTCTTATGAGACCTTTGATTGGACTTACTAGCGGAGATAAAATTGTAAAGGGGACTAATCAAAATAAGTTAAACTATACTTATATAGATGCTATAGAAAAATCTGGAGGAGTTCCAATTATAATACCAAACTTAAAGGAAACTGACTATATAGAAGAAATTTTAAAAAGAATAGATGGTCTTGTTTTTACAGGTGGAGAAGATATTTCTCCCCTTCTTTTTAATGAAGAACCTATCAGACAAACTACAAAAATATCTTATATGAGAGATAAGATGGAAATGGAACTTTTTAAGTTAGCTTATAAAAAAAGAATACCTATATTTGGAATTTGTAGGGGAATACAGCTTATAAATGTAGCTTTAGGTGGAAACTTATATCAAGATATCGATTTACAAATAGAAAAAGCTCATGGACATATGTCTAGTTTTGATATAAAGGGAGGATACCATAGCCTTACTATCTTTAAAAACACTCATTTATTCAATATATTTAAAGAAGAAAAGATAATAGTAAACTCACAACACCATCAAAGTGTAAAGGACTTGGGAAAAGGATTAAAGGTTAATTCAATATCACCAGATGGAGTAATAGAAGGCATAGAATCTAGTAACCATGAAAACTTTATATTGGCAGTACAATTCCACCCAGAAGCTATGATAATCAGAGAGGAAAAGTTTTTAAACATATTCAATTATTTTATTAAAAATTGTTTTATATAAAATAAAGTAAGGATATTAATTAAAAATAAAATAGGAATACCAAAGATAAACTTCTTTTTCCTAGTCTTATGATGAAACATTTTCATACCTATCATGGATCCAAGAGATCCGCCTATAAATGAAATTCCTATTAAAAATGATTCAGAAATTCTCCACATATTTTTTCTAGATCTTTTCTTATCCATATAAAAACAAATAAAGCTTATCATATTTATAATAAGAAAATAAATCCATAAAAATGATTCTAATAAATCCATATAAAACCTCCTATTTAACTATATGCTATAAGAATAATATATAGTTAAAATATGGAGGTGTCAAACATTGTCTGAAAATTAACGATATTTGGAAAATATGCAAATTTAAAGTATTATGTATATATATGTACTTATATAAGTAAATATATAATAATAAATAAATAAGGAGGTTTTTTAATGGAATTTGTTTTCGAAAAGGAAAAAAATAAGGACAATATTGAAGACTTAGAAATTTTTATCAAAGAGACCAAAGATAGTCCAGGTGCCCTTATGCCTATTATGCAAGAAACACAAGAGATATTTGGTTATCTTCCACTAGAAATGTTACAGCTTATTTCTAGAAGAACAAATACACCGCTTGCGGATATATATGGAGTGGCAACGTTTTACTCACAATTTACTTTTATTCCTATGGGGGAATATAAGATAAATGTGTGTCTTGGAACTGCTTGTTATGTTAAAGGTGCACAAGGAATCCTAGAAGCGATTGAAAAAGAACTAGGTATAAAGCATGGAGATACAACGCCAGATTTAAAATTTTCCATAATAGAAGCAAGATGTTTAGGAGATTGTGGACTAGCTCCTGTATTTACTATTAATGATGATGTATATCCACATGTTAAAAAGGACGATATAAAAGGAATATTAGACAAATATAGATAAAATGGAGGTGTATTTATGATTGCATTAGATATGTTAGAAGAAATAAAAGAAAGAAATAGAAAGGCCCTAGAAGATAGACTCACTGAAAAGGGAGGATATATCATAGATGAAGAAGGAATAAGACTTAAAGGTGATTACTTTGAAAAGCAGGTAAGAATTGCTCTTAAAAACTGTGATATTATAGATCCAACCAATATAGAGGAATACATAGCAATGGATGGATATTTCTCTCTTAGAAACATACTTAATAATATGACACCAAAAGAAGTTATAGACATAGTAAAAGACTCAGGACTTAGAGGAAGAGGGGGAGCAGGTTTCCCATCAGGTATAAAATGGGACACTGCATATGGACACAAGTCAGATAAAAAGTATGTAGTTTGTAATGCAGACGAAGGAGATCCAGGTGCATTTATGGATAGATCTATACTAGAAAAAGATCCTCATTCTGTACTTGAAGCAATGGCTATAACAGGTTATGCAATAGGATCTGATCAAGGCTTTATTTATGTAAGAGCAGAGTATCCTGTAGCTGTTACAAGACTTAAAGAGGCAATTGAAAAGGCTAAAGAGTATGGGGTTTTAGGACAAGGTATATTTGGTAGTGACTTTAACTTTGATATAGAGTTAAGACTTGGAGCTGGAGCTTTTGTATGTGGTGAAGGTACAGCTTTAATAGAGTCTATTGAAGGTAAAAGAGGTATGCCAAGAACTAAGATATATAGAACAGCTCATAAAGGACTTTGGCAACAACCTACTATTATAAATAATGTGGAAACATTTGCAAATGTTCCTGTAATATTCCAAAGAGGTGTAGACTGGTTTACAAGTATAGGTACAGAAAAATCTCCAGGTACAAAAGTATTTGCTCTTGTAGGTAAGGTTGAAACTGCAGGTCTAGTAGAAGTACCTATGGGAATGCCACTTAGGGAAATCATCTATGATATAGGTGGAGGAATACCAGATGGTAAGAAATTCAAATCAGTTCAAACAGGTGGTCCTTCAGGAGGATGTATACCTGAACATTTAATTGATACGCCAGTTGACTTTGAGTCACTTGCAAGTATTGGAAGTATAATGGGATCGGGTGGAATGGTTGTTATGGACGAGACAGACTGCATGGTTGATATAGCTAAATTTTTCTTGGATTTTACAGTAGATGAATCTTGTGGAAAGTGTGTTCCTTGTAGAGAAGGTACTAAAAGAATGTATGAACTATTGGAAAAGATAACATCTGGAAATGGCAAAAAAGAAGATATAGATACTATGGAAAAGTTATCTGTAACTATAAGCTCAGCATCACTCTGCGGACTAGGTCAAACTGCATCAAATCCTGTAGTTAGTACACTTAAATATTTCAGAGACGAATATGAAGCACATATTTTAGATAAAAAATGTCCGGCTGGAAGTTGCCAAGAACTTTTAGAATATTTTATCACTGATAAATGTATTGGGTGTGGACAATGTAAAAAGGTATGTCCTGTTAGCTGTATATCTGGAGAACGAAAAGCACTTCATATCATAGACCAAGACATATGTATAAGCTGTGGAGCATGTCAAGAAAAATGTCCAGTAGACGCTATAATTAGAAGTTAATGGAGGTGAACTTTATGGTTAATATTGTAATTGATGAAAAAAATATAAGGGTTCCAGCAGGAACTACAATTCTTGAAGCAGCTAAAACAGTTGGAATAGATATACCAGCTCTTTGCTATGATCCAAACTTAGAAATAGTATCTGCTTGTAGACTATGTGTAGTTGAGATAGAAGGTAAAAATAAGCTGGAGACATCCTGTTCGACAATGGTAAAAGAAGGGATGAGAGTAAATACACATTCAGAAAAAATTGATACTGTTAGAAAAGATATTTTGCAACTTCTTTTAGACAGTCACCCAAATGATTGTCTTACTTGTCAAGAAGCTGGACAGTGCTTGCTTCAAAAGTATTCTTATGAATATGATGTAAAGTTTAGAGAACATGATGGGGCTATGAGGCCTCGTTTAATAGATACTTCTAGCCCTTATATATTAAAAGATGATAGTAAATGTATACTTTGCGGTAAATGTGTTAGAACTTGTAGTCAAATAGAAGAAAGGCAAGTGTTGGCATTTTCCGAGAGGGGATATGATACAAAAATAGTATTAGACGCAGATCAAACATTAGAAACCTCCTCTTGTGTATCTTGTAATAGATGTGTTGTAGCATGTCCAGTAGGAGCTTTAGTAGACAAGAGAAGCTTAGGAAAAGTAAGAAGTTGGGAAGGCCAAAAACATGTTGTTAAATGTAAAGCTTGCCAATATGGTTGTAATTTTGAGGTTACAAAAAGTAAGGGAGAAAATGTTGCTATTAAAGCTATGGAACCTGCAAATGGTAGACCACTATGTTTAAGAGGAAGACTTACTACAGAGTTTATAAACGTAGATAATCCAGAAAAACCTTTTAGAAAAATAGATGGTGAGTTTGTAGAAACGACTTGGAAACAAGCACTAGGCCTTGAAGAAGTTATGGAAAAGATGGATTTATTAAAAGACATGGGCCTGTTAGAAGATGAATAGTGTCAGGAGGTAATATAATGAATATAAAAATAAATAATAATACTTATCAAGTAGAAAAAGATTCTACTATATTAGAAGTTTGTAAACTTCTAAACATAGATATTCCAACACTTTGTCATGATGAAAGACTTACTCCACATTCAGCTTGTAGAATGTGTTTAGTAGAAGTAGAAGGAGCTAAAAACTTAGTTACTGCTTGTAGTACACGAATAAAAAAGGATATGGTTATTTTTACAGATAATGAAAAGGTGAGAAATGCTAGAAGGGATGTATTAGACCTACTTCTTTCAAATCATCCTATGGAGTGTTTAAATTGTGAAAAATCAGGTAAATGTAAACTTCAAGATTATGCCTATGATTATGACTTAGTAGATGGAACATTTGAAGGAGAAACCAGACAAGGTAAAATAGATAGCACAAACCCATTTTACTTTTATGATCCAGAAAAATGTATACTGTGTGGTCTTTGTGTAAGGGTTTGTGATGAGCTCCAATGTAGTCATGCTATAGGATTTGAAGATAGAGGATTTGATACCATAGTTGCTACTCCTTTTCAAGAGGGAATTATAAATTCAGAATGTGTTTCTTGTGGAAACTGCGTATCAGTTTGTCCAGTTGGAGCACTCCTCCCAAAAAGTTTAGAAAAGTTTAGACATTGGGAAACTGAAAGTGTAAGAACTACTTGTTCTTATTGTGGAGTGGGATGTCAAATAGATCTTACGGTACATGATGGTAAGGTGCTTGGCGCAGAACCTGCTTTTGATTCAGTAAATCAAGGTCTCTTGTGTGTAAAGGGTAAATTTGCATATAAGTTTATATCTCATCCTGATAGAATAAAGACTCCACTTATAAGGAAAAATGGAGAACTTGTAGAAGCAAGCTGGGAAGAGGCATATAGACTTATAGGAGAAAAGATAAGCAATACAAAAAAAGAAAGTGGAGCTGATAGCTTTGCGGGTCTTTCTTCGGCAAGATGTACCAATGAAGAAAATTATCTTTTTCAAAAGTTATTTAGAGGAGTAATAGGTACAAATAATGTTGACCACTGTGCTAGGCTCTGACATTCTTCCACAGTTGCAGGTCTTGCAACAACACTTGGAAGCGGAGCTATGACTAACACTATAAAAGAAGTACAAGATAGTGAGTGCATGTTTGTAATAGGTTCAAATACTACAGAAAACCATCCAGTTATAGGTTCTATGATGAAGCAGGCTAGGGAAAAGGGTGCAAAACTTATAGTTGCAGATCCTAGAAAGATTGAATTAGCTGACTATGCTGATGTCTTTATGCAGATACATCCTGGTACTAATATAGCCCTTTTAAATGGAATGATGAATGTTATAGTAGAAAAAGAACTTTATGATAAAAAATATATAGATGAAAAAACTGAAAACTTTGAAGAACTAGTAAAACTTGTAAAAGAATATACTCCTGAAAGAGTTGCAAAAATTTGTGGTGTAAAAGAAGAAGACATAGTAAAAGCAGCTAGAATTTATGGAGAGTCAAATACAGCAGGTATCTATTATGCTATGGGTATAACCCAACATAGTACTGGTACTCACGGAGTTATGAGCGTATCAAACCTTGCTCTTATGTGTGGAAACGTAGGTAAGGAATTTGGAGGAGTAAATCCTTTAAGGGGACAAAATAATGTTCAAGGTGCATGTGATATGGGAGCACTTCCTTCAGATTTGCCAGGATATCAAAAGGTATTTAAAGAGGAAATAGTAGAAAAATTTGAAAAAGCTTGGGATACAAGACTTAGTACACAAGTAGGACTTACTATACCTGAGATAATGGATGGATGTGGAGATGACTCTATTAGGTTTTTATATATAATGGGTGAAAATCCTATGGTTTCTGATCCAGATATAAATCATGTTAAAAAATCTTTGACAAATGTAGACTTTTTAGTTGTTCAAGATATATTCTTAACTGAGACAGCTGAGCTTGCAGATGTTGTTTTACCAGCCTCATCTTTTGCAGAAAAAGATGGTACTTTTACAAATACTGAAAGAAGGGTACAAAGGGTTAGAAAGGCTATAGAACCTGTTGGAGATTCTAAACCTGACTGGCAAATTATAATGGAGATAATGAATAAGGTAGGATATAAAAAGAAATATTTAGATGCGTCAAGCATAATGGATGAAATATCTAGTGTAACGCCTCAGTATGGGGGTATAAACTATAAGAGACTAGAAGAGGATCCATTAGGTCTTCAGTGGCCATGTACTGATAAGAACCATCCTGGAACGCCTTTCCTTCATAAAGAAGCTATGGCTAGAGGTGTAGGATTATTTATGCCTTGTGAGTATGTGAAGAGTGCAGAGCTTCCAGATAAAGAATATCCATTTACCTTTACTACAGGAAGAATACTTTACCACTACCATACTAGAAGTATGACAGGTAGGGTAGAGGGATTAAATACACTAGCTCCAAGTTCATATGTAGAGATAAATGAAATAACAGCTAGAAAGATGAAAATAAAAGACGGAGACATTGTAAAATTAAGCTCTAGAAGAGGTCAAATAGAAACTACTGCTAGAATTACAGATATAATAGATGAAGGCGTTCTATTTATGCCTTTTCACTATGCAGAAGGTGCAGCAAACTATTTAACTAATAATAGTTTAGATGCCATAGCAAAGATACCAGAGCTAAAAGTAGCTGCAGTCAGAATGGAGAAAACTTCATAGGAGGGATAGAATGCAAAACTACGAAAGTATTTTAAGATATGCCATGCAGATGGAATTAGATGGACATAACTTTTATTTAGAAAACAAGGATAAATTTATTAAAACAACTAGCAAAAAAATGTTCGAAGAACTTGCTGATATAGAAATGGAGCACTATGAATATTTAAAATCTCTACTCCATACTTATTTAGAGACAAATACTATTAAAGTAGATAAAGATATTTTAGAAAAAGAAGAAGATATAGATATATTCAAGTCTAGGGAAGAATCGGAAAAAATAGAATACACCTTAGACCAGTCAGATATACCAGATTTAACTATTCTTAGAATGGCTTACTTAATTGAAAGAGACTATAAGGAGTTTTATGAGGGAGTAGCTGAAAATGCTGAAGATGAAGAAATGAAAGAGGTATTTACAACCCTAGCCAAATGGGAAGCTGGACATGAGAAGCTATTCAAGACAGAATACAATAGGCTCATGAAAGAATATATGAACCTACCTTGGGGTGGTTAATATGTTTAAAGTTGGAGTAATAACTTGCAGCGATAAAGGATTTTTGGGAGAGAGAGAAGATTTATCAGGTAAACTTATAATAGATATATTGGAAAGAAATGAGTATAAGGTAGAAAGTTATAAGATGATTCCAGATGATAAAGAAGTGATAAAAAAAACCATGATAGATATGAGTGATAAGTTAAAGGTAAATCTCATTCTAACAAGTGGAGGTACAGGATTTAGCAAAAGAGATGTAACTCCCGAAGCTACCTTAGAAGTAAGTGACAAAAATGCAAATGGTATAGCTGAAGCTATAAGAAGCTACAGTTTAAGCATAACTAAAAGAGCTATGCTCTCTAGAGCGGTATCTGCTATAAGAGGAGATACTTTAATAGTAAACTTACCAGGGAGTCCAAAGGCCGTAGAGGAAGCTTTAGACTATATACTTGATACTCTTTTTCATGGACTTGAGATTTTGACAGATACTAGGCACGACTGTGCCAGAAAATAGGTGATTTTATGAAATTATTTGGAACTTGTATAATACTTGCAGGGGGAAAAAGTTCAAGGATGGGCTTTGATAAACAATTTTTAAAGGTAGATAAAAGAAGACTTATGTATAGTATTATATCTAAACTTGAAAATGAGTTTGATGAAATAATAATAGTAACAAATAAGCCAGAGCACTATATAGGTCTAAGTCACAAGATTACTATGGATATATTAAAAGAAAAGGGACCACTTGGTGGTATTCATGCAGGACTAAAGCAAGCAAAAAGCAAGTATTCCTTTGTCATGGCCTGTGATATGCCAAATGTCAATATAGAATATATAAGATATATGAAAGAAAATACTTCTAAGATGGGATCTACAACAAGATTTAAAGATTGGATAGAACCATTTTGTAGTTTTTATTCTAAAGAGATGGTTAAGCCAATAGAAAAATATTTAAAAACAAAAAAGAGATCTATAACTCATCTTCTTATGGATTTAGATATAAACTATATAGAAGAAAAAGATGCTAGAGAATTTAGTCCCTCTTGGGATATGTTTTTAAATTTAAATACTCAAAATGATTTAGAAATATTTTTAAATGCTGAAAAAGAAAGCTGTAGTTAACTATGAAATACACAAAACAATATGATATACTAAGAATAAATAAAGATAGGAAAACAAATGAAAAAGATGTCCTAGTAGTAGAAAACCCCTTTACCATATTTATAGATGATAAGGAGATAATAACTCTACTATGTACCCCTAAGTCACTAGAAGAACTTAGTATAGGTTTTATAATTTCTGAAGGCTTTATCGATAGTTTAGATGATATAGAAAATATATCTCTTGATGAAAAAGCTTCTATAGTCTATATAGACTTAAAAAGGAAAAAAAGCTTTGCAGAGAAGTTTCAAGGGAAAAGAACTATAACATCAGGTTGTGGCAAGGGAACTGTATTTTATAATGTATTAGATTCTTTTAAATCTAAAAAAATAAAGAATCCATTAGAAATAAATATTGAAATAATAAAGAAAAACATGAGAGATTTTAATAAAAGATCAGAACTTTTTTTACAAACAGGCGGAGTTCACAGTTGCGGTTTATATGACGGAGAAAAAATGATTGTATTCGAAGAGGATATAGGTAGACACAATGCCCTAGATAAGATAATCGGAAAAGCTTTAAAGGGAAATATAGATTTTAAAGACAAGATGATCTTTACAAGTGGGAGGATATCAAGTGAAATACTTATAAAGACGGCAAAAATAGAAATTTCAACAATAGTATCAAGATCTGCTCCTACAAGTCTTGCCATAGATATGGCAAAAGAACTAGGAATAAATCTTATAGGATTTGTAAGAGGAGAAAAACTTAATATATATAGTAACATTCCGAGCTTAACTCTCTAAAACTACTGTCAAATGAGTCATGATATTACAATTAGAAGAGGCAGCCTTTAGTTGAGGTTGCCTTTCTTACATATAATAAAATGTATAAGAATATGAATATATAAATATGAAAAATAGGAGAGAATATGGAAAGATATAAGAGGAATTACTCATCAATTTCAAAAGAAGAGCAGAAGATACTTTCAAATATATCTGTCGCTATTGTAGGTCTTGGTGGTCTTGGTGGATATGTCTTAGAAAATCTTGTAAGGCTTGGAGTTAGAAATTTTAATCTTATAGATAAGGATGTTTTTGATAAGTCTAACTTAAACAGACAAATCTTAGCTACAGAAAAAAGCCTTGATAAGGAAAAGGCAAAGGAAGCCTTTAATAGGGCCTTAGAAATAGATCATAGGGTTAAGGCTAAAGTTTTTTGTGAAAAATTAGACGAAACTAGCCATAGAATGTTGGAAGGTGTAGATGCTGTAGTTGACTGTTTAGATTCTATAGACACCAGGCTTTTACTAGAAGACTTATGTGATAAAATGGACTTGAGTCTAATTCATGGAGCTATAAGAGGATATCATGGACAAGTAGGTATATCCAGTAGAGACAATAGAATTATACACAAATTATATAAAAAGGATAAGAGAGAAACTAAGAAGTATGAAGAGTTAGGGAACCTACCCATGACCTGTATGGTAACAGCTTCCTTGCAGGTAAACTTTCTATTAAAGACTATTTTCAAGGAAGATTTAGAAGATAAATTTATTGTGATAGATGTCAGGGAGATGGAGATTGAAAAGATAAGTATATAAGAAGATCTTTAGAGGTGAAAAGATGGATTATAATTATATTAATAACTTAAATAAACATATTCCACTGCCAACTGTTATAACAAGTAATGATGGGATGATTAATAGTATAAATATACATACATTAAAGATGTTTGGATATAAGGAAAGTGAACTATTGAATACTTATATTTCAAATTTATTTGAAGGCTTTGATAGGGTGAGGGAGGATATATCTTTAAAGAAGCCAGTAAGAGAGAGAGAGGTCTATGTCTATACTAGGAGCAACAAACTTAGACTTACTATATCAGCATATGCTATTTATTTTAGAAAGAATAAAGATTTTGACCTTATATTTTTATTTGAAGATATTAAGAAAGAGAGAAAACTTTCAGATAAGATCTTAGAAAATAGAGCAATATATACCTTCGATAAGATCATATCAGAAAATAAAGATTTTCTAGGGCTTATAGATTTTGCTAAGGGAATTTCTAATTCTAAATCAACAGTACTTATAGGTGGAGAAACAGGTACGGGTAAGGAAGTATTTGCCCAATCTATTCACAATAGAAGCATGAGAAAGAATAAGCCATTTATAGCTATTAACTCTGCTGCTATTCCTGAAAACCTAATAGAATCGGAGTTGTTTGGTTATGTAGGAGGAGCATTTACAGGAGCAAAAAGCTCTGGTCAAGTGGGGAAGTTTGAACTGGCAGACAAAGGAACTATATTTTTAGATGAAATAGGTGAAATGCCACTTAAACTCCAAACACGGCTATTAAGAGTAATAGAAGAGGGAATAGTCTCAAGAGTAGGTGGTATAGACCAAACAATAGTAGATATAAGGATTATAGCTGCTAGCAACAGAAACTTAAAAAAGGAAGTAGCCGAGGGAAGATTTAGAGAGGATTTGTTTTATAGATTAAACGTACTTCCTTTAACCATCCCACCCCTTAGGAAAAGAAAAGATGATATAGTGCCTTTAGCTAACTTTTTTATGAAGAAGATATCTAGGAGATTAAATAAAAACAAAGTAAGATTAAATGACCATGCTATAAATAAAATGATGGACTACAATTGGCCGGGAAATATTAGAGAACTTGAAAACCTAATAGAACTCATAATCAATTTAGGATATCTACCAGATAGCTTTTTTAATGAAGAAACTAATGAAATCATCCAATCAAGTAGAACTGACAAGATTTATTCATTAGAAGAGCTTGAAAAATGTCATATTATAAAAATGCTGAAATTGTATAATGGAAACATTTCTAAAACATCTAAGGTTTTACAAATAGGGAGAAATACTTTATACAATAAGATAGATAAGTACAATATAACTGTTCCATCTTAGGGCAATGGGCCAAAATGGAACAGTTATATTGTACTGTTATGATACAGTGGAATTTAAATATGTAATCTAGGCCCCTAAACTGCCCTCTTTATACTTGGCATGTATATTGCACTAATAATAATAAGGTAGATGGGTTGTTAATTACATAAATTTCAAAGGGGGATTTTATATGTATGGTTATATGGGTAAGATTTTAAGAGTAAATTTAACAGATAGAACATATACAAGGGAAGATTTTGATTTTGATTTTGGGAAGAAATATTTAGGAGCTAGAGGTGTAGGTGTTAAAATTATGATGGATGAAGTACCTGCAAAGACAGATCCACTTAGTCCAGAAAATAAATTAATAGTTGCTGCAGGTGGATTAACTGGTGCTCCAGTTCCTACATCTGGAAGGTATATGGTTATAACAAAATCACCTTTAACTGGCACCATAGCGATTGCTAACTCAGGGGGACGCTGGGGAGCAACCTTTAAAACTACAGGTCATGATGCAATAATTTTTGAGGGAAAAGCTGATTCACCAGTTTATTTATATATAGAAGACGATAAAATTGAAATTAGAGATGCTAAACACTTATGGGGTAAAACTATTACAGAAACAACGGAAGCTATTGAAGAAGAATATGAGAAGGTTAATGTTATGGCTATAGGGCCTTCAGGGGAGAAACTTTCCTTACTTGCAGCTATTATGAATGATATTGATAGAGCAGCTGGTAGAGGTGGAGTAGGAGCTGTGATGGGTTCTAAAAACCTAAAGGCTGTTGTTGTTAAGGGAAGTAATAAGGTTCCTATATTTGATCCAGAAAGAACTAAAGCAGTATCTAGAGATAAAGTTACAACTTTAGTAAAGGACCCAGTTGCTGGAGAAGGTCTTCCTTTATTTGGATCTGCAGTTCTAGTAAATATCATAAACGAAAGTGGAGTTTTTCCAGTTAAAAACTTCCAAGAAGCTTATACAGAACAAGCGGATGAGATTTCAGGAGAGTCATTAACAGAACATCACTTAGTAAAAAAATCTGGATGTTACAGATGCCCTATTTCTTGTGGTAGGGTAGTAAAACTAGATGATGGAACAGTAGTTGGTGGACCTGAGTATGAAACTATTTGGGCCTTTGGTGCAGACTGTGGTTTATATGATTTAGAAACTATAAATAGGGCAAATATGATTTGTAACGATTATGGTATAGATACTATATCCGCAGGTGCTACTATAGCAGCAGCTATGGAGTTATATCAAAGGGGATATATAAAGGATGAGTATATCGCTGCAGATGGACTTAGTTTAAACTGGGGAGATGCTGATGCGGTATTAGGTTGGACTAAAAAGATGGCTACCAGAGAAGGATTTGGAAGTAAACTAGCTGATGGTTCATTTAGACTAGCAACTGATTATGGTGCACCAGAAATATCTATGTCGGTTAAAAAGCAAGAGTTACCTGCATATGACCCTAGAGGAATTCAAGGACATGGATTATCCTATGCAGTAAATAATAGGGGTGGATGTCATATTAAGGGTTATATGATAAGCCCAGAGATATTAGGATATCCTGAAAGCTTAGATAGATTCTCTTTAGAAGGAAAAGCAGCTTATACAAAGATATTCTTAGACTTAACAGCTGTTATTGACTCAATAGGTCTTTGTGTCTTTACTACTTTTGGACTGGGATTACCAGACTATACAGAGATGTATAATGCTGTTGTAGGAGATGTTCATACAGATGATAGTCTACTTGAAGCAGGAGAAAGAATATGGAATCTTGAAAAGATATTTAATATACGTGAAGGATTTGGCAGTAGAGATGATAAACTTCCAAGAAGATTAGTAGAAGAGCCTATACCTCATGGACCTTCAAAGGGGCATGTTCATAAATTGGATGAACTTCTTCCAGAGTACTACCAAGTAAGGGGATGGGATAAAGAAGGGGTACCTACTTTAGAAACATTAAAGAGATTGGGATTAGAAGAATATAGTAAATATGTAGATGGATCAAATGAAGAAGCTTTAAGCTATTAGGAGGTATGCATTTGATAAATGTAGAAATTAGATTGTTTGCAACCTTTAGGGAAGATAGAGAAAAGAAATATTTCTTTGAGCTTCCAGAAAAGACTAATATACTAGATATCCTAAATAAGCTCAATATAGATAGAGAAGAAGCGAGTTTAATCTTATTAAATGGTATAGATGGTGACGTAGATAGAGAATTAAAAAATGGAGATGTCTTGTCACTATTTCCTCCAGTTGGAGGAGGCTAAAATACAAGAACTTCCTAACAAGAGTTAGGAAGTTCTTGTATTTTAAAATATAGGATCATTTGGAGTAATATACTAAATACCTAACTAAAAATGTGGCTATACATAGACTATACTAAAAAATATGATATACTAAAATAAATAGTACTAGAAAAACTAACAAGATCTACATATATTAATATTCCGAGCACAAATCTCTAAAACTATTGGTGAAAGAAGTCATGAGATTACTGCCTACGGGTATATGGAGAAATCTATATGCCTCCCATTTGGAAAGGAAAAATAAGGCAACCTTATTTTTGGGTTGCCTTTTTTTATAAAAAACTAAAGGAGAGATAAGACAAATGAAACAAATAAGAAAAGTATTAACATTGATGATGGTGTTTCTACTAGCTATTGCTATGGTAGCTTGTACACCAAAGAATGAAGAAACACCAAAGACACCGGATACTGAGGTATCTGGAGATGATGTTCCAGAAGAAAAGGGAACTATTATTCTATCTACTACAACTAGTACTCAAGATTCAGGATTACTTGATTTTTTATTACCTAAGTTTACAGAAGAAACAGGTATAGAAGTAAAAACTGTAGCTGTAGGAACTGGACAAGCACTAGAAAATGGTAGAAATGGAGAAGCAGATATACTACTTGTACATGCTAAGGATTCAGAAGAAGAATTTGTAGCAGATGGTTCAGGAACTGAAAGAAGAGATGTAATGTATAATGACTTCGTATTAGTAGGACCTAAGGATGATCCCTTAAATATTAAGGCTGATAGTCCTGAGGATATAGAAGCTGCTCTTAAAGCTATAAGTGCTGGAGAAACAGAATTTGTATCTAGAGGAGATGACTCTGGGACACATAAGAAAGAATTAAAGATATGGGAAGCTGCTGGTGTTGAACCTAGTGGTCAATGGTATGTAGAAGCAGGTTCTGGTATGGG
>NZ_JBQDAA010000001.1:15608-32222 GCF_052089545.1 Tissierella sp.
AGGAGAAAAACAAGCTTATGCTATAACAGACAGAGCAACATATTTAAGCATGAAAAGTGATTTAGACCTTGATATTGTAGTAGAGGGTGACGACAATTTATTAAATCAATACGGTATAATTCCTGTAAATCCAGAAGTTTTAGAAGATGATGCAGGAGAGATAAATAATGATGGTGCTATTGAATTTATGAATTGGATGACTTCAGAAAAAGGACAAAGTTTAATAGAAGAATTTGGAGTAGAAGAATATGGTCAACCATTATTCTTTCCTAATGCAGAATAATTAAAAAGGTTTTAGAAGGCTGGTAATATTTCCAGCCTTTTAAATTTAAGAATTGAGGTAAACTTATGGATTATATATTAGAGGGAGTCAAAGAAGCTATAAGATTAATAATAAGTTTGGATAGGGAAATATTTGGGATAGTTCTTCTATCCTTATTTGTATCATCTACAGCTACAATCTTAGGATCCTTAGCATCTATACCACTTGGGATTGGTCTGGGAATACAAGACTTCAAAGGTAAAAGATTATTTAGTAGAATTATATATACTATGATGAGTATACCAACAGTAGTAATAGGACTATTAGTACATATTATTCTTTCAAGAAAGGGACCCTTTGGAAGCTTTGGACTCATGTACACTACTAAAGCTATGATTATAGCTCAAACCTTTCTTGTTATGCCTTTAAGTTTTGGACTAAGCTATGGCTTGTCTACAAATCGGGGGAAGAACATTGAAAAAATTGCTATGACCTTGGGAGCAAATAAAATTCAAAGTATAATTCTAATAATAAGGGAATTAAAGTTAGATATAATTGTAAATGTTGCTACTTCATTTTCTAGAGCCATATCTGAAGTTGGAGCAGTTATGATAGTTGGTGGTAATATCAAATATCATACAAGAGTAATTACAACAACTATATCTATGATGAACTCTATGGGGGATTATCCAACTGCCATAGCACTTGGTATTATTTTACTTTTAATATCATTTATTGTACATAGTATGATTTATTCTTATAGTGAGGAGAAATAAATGGAATTACAAATAGAAAATGTTAAGAAAAAATATGGAGATAAAACAGTACTAGATATAGATAGTTTAAAGATAGAGACTAGAAAAGTAACAGGTATAGTAGGTTCAAATGGATCAGGAAAGTCTACACTTTTAAATATAGTAGCAGGATTAGATGACGAGCATGAAGGTGAAGTAAGATATAATGGGAAAAAGATAGATGAAGAAATTAGAAAGGATATGACCTTAGTTTTTCAAAAGGCTTATCTTTTTAGAAGAACAGTGTATAAAAACATATCATATCCTTTAGATATAAGAGGTATTGAAAAGGAAGAGATAGAAAAAAGGGTTTTAAAACTATTAAAGATTTTAGAAATAGAAGATTTGAAGAATAAAATAGGAAGTAAATTATCAGGTGGGGAGACCCAAAAGGTTGCCCTGGCAAGAAGCTTGATTTTCAATCCAGAGCTCTTGCTCTTAGATGAACCTACTTCAAATATAGACCCAGAATATATAGATCATATGGAAAGGGCAATACTTAATTATAATAGAGAAAATAAAGGTACGGTAGTTATAGTAACCCATAATATAGAGCAGGCTGAAAGATTATGTCATAATATAATAAAGTTAGAAAGAGGAAGGGTGGTAGAATGATGGACTTTTTCAATGTAGTAACTGTAGAAAATGCTAGAGAAATGATATTAGACAACTTTAAGGAATTTAAACTTGAGTTAGAAGATGTAGATATATTAGAGTCTTTAGACAGAGTTTTAGGGGAAGATATATATTCACCTATAGATGTGCCAGAGTTTAATAGGTCTACTATGGATGGCTATGCAATTTTTTCAAGTGATAGCCATGGGGCAAGTGATTCTATACCAAGTGTTTTAGATATAGCAGGTGAGGTCCATATGGGTGAGAGCTGTCAAATGGATATTGTTTCAGGTAAAGCTGTCTATGTACCTACTGGTGGAATGATTCCAGCGGGTGCTGATGGAGTTATTATGATAGAAAACACGGAAAAACTAGATGAAAAAACTCTTCTTTTAAATAAGCCCATATCTTCTGGAGAAAATATAGTATATAGAGGAGACGATATTAGAAAGGGCAAGCTTGTGTTAGAAAAAGGTAAGAAAATAAGCCCGGAAATAATGGGGGTATTAGGTGCCCTTGGGCGAGGCAAAGTAAAGGTCTATAAGAGACCAAAATTTTTTATAATATCTACTGGTGATGAAATAATAGATATGGATGAAGATTTAAAGCTAGGTCAGGTTAGAGATATAAATGCTTATACTCTTTTTGGCGAGATAAAAAAACTTGGTGGTCAAGTAGTTGGAAAGACTATTGCTAAGGATGATTTTAATATATTAAGAAGTGAAGTGGAAAAGGGCTTAAGTCTATCAGATATAGTTCTTATATCTGGAGGAAGTTCTGTTGGAACTAGAGACTTTACGAAAGATGTAATCGACAGTTTTGAAGGAAAGGGCGTCTTTGTTCATGGGCTTTCTATAAAACCAGGAAAACCAACTATTGTGGGAGAGGGAAATGGTAAACTAATATTTGGACTTCCTGGGCACCCCGTTTCTTCGATTATAATATTTAAAGCACTTGTAGAAAACTTTGTAAAAGAAAAGATGAATATAAAAGAGATACATCCCCAAGTAAGGGCAACTATGGACTTTAACTTTCCTTCATCTTCTGGAAAATTAACATATCAAATGGTAAACTTAAGAAAAGACGGTGAAAATTATTTTGCAAGCCCAAACTTTGGAAAGAGTTCTATGATAAGTCTTTTAAAGAATTCTGATGGATATATACTTTTGAAAAAGGAAGAAGAAGGTATATATAAAGGAGAGGAAAGAGTAGTTTTTCTTATCTAATATAGGAGGTTTAAGAGATGAAAAGAGATATATATATAGATAATATGGACGTAGACCTAGCAAAAGAAAAGTACTATAATAGATTAAATATAAAGCCCAAGTTTGAGTATATAGATGTAGAAGAAAGTATGGATAGGATAAGTTTTGATATGGTAGAAGCTAAAACATCATCTCCAAACTATAATGCAGCGGCAATGGATGGAATAGCAGTTATTTCAGAGCGAACAATTGGTGCTAGTCAGGTAAAGCCAATAAGCTTAAAAGAAGGAGAAGATTTTTACTATATAAATACAGGTAATGTTTTAAGGGAACCATATGATTCAGTTATTATGATAGAAGATTGTATAGAACTTGAAGAGGGGAAAGTTCAAATATTACAAGCCAGTTATCCTTGGAAGCATGTAAGGCAAATTGGAGAAGATATAGTTGCAACAGAGATGATAATCCCTTCAAATCATAAAATAAGACCTATTGATATAGGTGCTCTTCTTTCAGGTGGAATAGATAGTGTAAAGGTCTATAAGAAGCCTAAGATAGGTATACTTCCCACTGGATCAGAAATAGTAGAAGATGTAAAGGATATAAAAAGTGGTAGTATAATAGATTCTAATTCTAGAGTTTTTGTTGCTGAAGTTTCAAAACTTGGTGGACAGCCTCATAGATATTCTCCAATAGAAGATGATTATGAACTCTTAAAGACAAATATATTAAAAATGGTAAGAGAAAATGATATTATGCTTATAAATGCAGGTTCATCTGCCGGAACTAAGGACTATACTGTAAATATAATAAAAGAACTTGGAGAAGTTTTAGTTCATGGTATAGCTTTAAAGCCTGGGAAACCTACTATACTTGGAATAATTGAAGGAAAGCCTGTAATAGGAATACCTGGCTATCCAGTATCTAGTTATTTAGTATTTGATACTTTTATAAAACCCTTGATAGCTAAGTTCTTAGGCTTAGAAGAAGAAACAGAAGATACAATAAAGGCTAATATTACCAAGAGAGTATTTTCTTCATTTAAAAATAAAGAACTTGTAAGAGTAAATTTAGGACAAGTAGGAGATAGACTTATAGCAACTCCTTTATCAAGTGGTGCAGGTGCTACTATGAGCCTTGTAAGGGCTGATGGTATTGGAATTATTCCGCAAAACATTGAAGGTGTAGAAGCGGGGGAAGAGATAGATGTAAGACTTTTAAAACCTTTGGAAGAAATAAAAAAGACTATAGTATCTATAGGTAGCCACGATCTTATTATGGATATATTGGGAGATATGACTAAGCTTTCATCAGGTCATGTTGGAAGTATAGGGGGCATTATGGCTATTAGAAGAGGGGAATGTCATATAGCACCAATCCACCTTTTAGATGAGAAAACTGGAGAATATAATATATCCTCTATAAAGAAATACTTTGCTGGAAAAGATATGTCTTTAATAAAAGGGGTTAAAAGACTTCAAGGTTTTATGGTAAGAAAAGAAGATAAGGGTCTAGTAAAGAATTTTAAAGATCTGCTAAATAAAGATGTATCTTTTGTAAATAGACAAAGAGGAGCTGGAACAAGGGTACTTTTAGACTATCATCTTGGAAAAGAAAATATAGATTCAGATAAAATAAAAGGATATAAAAGAGAGTTAAACACCCATATGGCAGTGGCATCAGCTGTAGAAAGTGGCGAAAAGACTGTAGGGCTTGGTGTATACTCTGCGGCTAAAGCTATGGACCTAGATTTCATAGAAGTAGCTTATGAGGACTATGACTTCTTAATAGAAAGGTTTATGTTAAAAGATGAAAAGGTAAAAAGGTTTATAGATATACTTACATCTAAAGAGTTTGAACAAAGAGTATTAGCACTTGGAGGGTATAAGACAAAAAATATTGGAGACATATTACCGATATAATAAAATAATATATAAAAAAACTTCTAGGATACATATCCTAGAAGTTTTTTTATGCATCTTTAGATTTATCTTTTTCTACTAATTTTGAAAAGAAAAGTCCTATTTCAAATAATAATATCATAGGTAAAGATAATAGCGTTTGTGATATTATATCGGGTGGAGTAAGAATAGCAGCTACTATAAAAATCACAAGAATAGCTATCTTTCTATTTTTTCGTAAAGTTTCAGTACTTACTAATCCAAATTTTACTATAATAGTCATTAAAATAGGCATCTCAAATATTAAACCAAATGATAAAATAAAAGTAATAGCAAAAGCTAGGTAGCTACTAAAACTTATCATTGCCTGAATTTCATCTATCTGAAAGCTTGTAAAAAATACGAGTGTCATAGGGAACACAAATAAGTATGCAAATGTTGCTCCTAATAAAAAAAGTATCCCACCTAAAAAAAGAGATCTAACAATTAACTTTCTCTCATGAAGGTCTAGTCCTGGCTTTACAAATAACCAAATATTAAAGATAATAATAGGTAGAGATAGAACTATACCAGCTATTATAGATATTTTAAGGTAGGACATAAATAGTTCCGTTGGAGTAATAAACACGAAATCTATTTCTGGAGTTTTACTAATCATATTTTTCACTATAGGTTCAGAAAAGTTATAGGATAATACTGAGAAAAAGATTAGCGAAATAAAGCTATATATAATTCTTTTTCTCAATTCTGAAAGATGCCCAACTATAGTTTCTTTTTTATCTTGAATTTCCATATCTTCATCCTTCATTATGATTCTTGTTTATCCTTATCATTTAAGGAGTCACTGATTCCATCTGTAATTTCTTTAGAGGCATTTTTAAATTGATTAATGGCCTCTCCCATGGATTTACCAAGTTGTGGTAGTTTATCAGGTCCAAAGATTACTAGAGCAATTGTAAAAAGTAATACCAATTCTCCTATTCCAAGTTTACCAGGTCCAAACATATGTATTCCTCCTTGCTGTTGATATTTTTTGATTATATATAGTATAGTACCACTAAAATATACTTGTGTAAAGAATAACAATGCTTATTTATCTATACTTATTATTAATAAAACAATACAATTTTATCTCTATGGAATTTTATATATAGATCTTTCATAGTCTCAATATTACCATAATCATTCTTAGGAACTTCTATATAAATGGGGGATTCTGTATTATATTTATTAGATAGAATTATGATATAGGAATTTATATTTTCGATTATCCTATTTATATTAAAGCCGAAGGTATTCTCCATACTATTATTATGACAAATATCAAGAGCCTCGTTGGGGACACCTATATATTTAATATTATCTCCTACGTAATCACATTCTAATTCTAAGTCCCAATCTAAGGCTACAACTCTTCTATCATTAACTTTTTTTGCCCTAGATATATTTTTATAACCAGTAAGTATTGCAGAATATACACTTTTAGGCCTCTCAAATAGTTGGGACTTGCTACTAAGTTCCTCAATTCTGCCCCCATCCATTACAGCGATTAAATCACTTACTCTGAAAACCTCGTCTTTACTATGGGTGACATATAAGACTTCTCCCACATGATTTTTTATAATGTCTATTAGCTTATCTTCCATTTGGAATTTCAGATGCTCATCTAGGGCGGAAAAAGGCTCGTCTAACATAAGTATCTTGGGCTGATTGACTATCATTCTAGCTAAGGCAGTTCTTTGTTGTTGCCCTCCTGAAAGCTGATGGGGGTAACTTTTTTCTAATCCATTAAGTGAAAAATCATTTATTATTCTTTGTACGGTTTTTCCTTTATTAATCTTATCTATTTTGACTCCTATTTTTATATTTTCTTCTAGGGTCATATTGGGAAATAGTGCATAGCTTTGGAATAACATTCCTACTTCTCTATCTTGTGGTATTATATTTATTTTTTTTTTATGATCAAATAGGACTTTTCCATTTAAGACTATTTGACCCTCATCTGGAGTTTCGATTCCAGCGATACATTTAAGAGTCATACTTTTCCCACATCCAGAGGGACCCAAAAGAGCTAATGTTTCATTATTTATTTCAAATTGTACATCTAAATGAAAATCTGTTAATCGTTTTTTTATATCAACATAAAGTATTTTAATTCTCTCCCTTTCTTGTATTTAAGATTTTATCATTTTCAAACTTATTCATAAGTACCATCATAACAAGAGAAATGGAAGCCATTAAGATTACCCAACTATATGCTAATTGACGATTGCCAGACTGAACAGCACTATATATGGCTATGGACATAGTTTGAGTTTTCCCGGGGATATTGCCTGCTATCATAATAGTAGCACCAAATTCCCCAAATGACCTTGCAAAGGTCAAAATAGTTCCAGCCATTATATTAGAAAGGCTATTAGGCAGAATGATTTTCGTGAAGATGGTATGTTCCTTTAATCCTAATGTTCTAGCCGCATAGATCATGTCCTGATCGAACTGTTCAAAGGCTCCCCGAGCTGTTCTATACATGAGAGGAAAGGAGACTACTATGGCTGAAATAATAGTGGCAACTTTAGAAAAAATAATAGAGATATCAAATCTCATTAATATTTGTCCCACAATGCTATTTTTCCCAAATAGGACCAATAGAAAAAAACCTATAACAGTTGGAGGAAGTATTAGTGGCAGGATCAATATACTATCTACTATAGCTTTAGCCTTTTTAGTTTTACTAATAAAAAAAGCACTATATATACCTAGGAAAAAGTTTATAAAGGTGGCAATAATTGCAGCTTGTAATGATATTAAAAGTGGGGAAAGATCCGTAAGGTTTTTCATTAATTCACATTAAAACCATAGTCTCTAAATTTTTCAGCCGCCTGCTTACTAGATAGAAATTCTATAAAAAGTTGAGAAGCATCTGAGTGTTTACTATTCTTAATAGTTGCAATAGGATAGTTTACTTCCCTGTAACTTTCTTCTGGTGCTTCAGCAATTATTTTTACTAGATTAGTAGTGTAAGCATCTGTAGCATAAACGATAGCACAATCAACTTCCTCATTCTCCACCCAAGTAAGGGCTGTTCTTACATCTTTTGAGTATATAACTTTTTCCTTAATATCATCTAGAAGTTCTAAGTTGCTAAGTATCTCCTCAGAATATTGGCCTATAGGAACATGAGAGGGATCGCCGATAGCAATGCTAGTAATATTATCTTTTGTTAAATCATAAAAATCATGGATTTCTAAACTGCTATTTGCTGGAGCTACTAAAACAACCTTATTGGTTAAGAGGTTTTTTCTTGTATGTTCAGAAATAAGTCCCTTTTCTTCCAAAGCATTCATTTGTTTTTCCGCCGCAGAAAAAAATATATCTATAGGAGCACCTTCTTCAATTTGTGCTTGTAATGCACCTGAGCTACCATATGTAAAATTAAGATTAACATTAGGATTAATGTCCTCATAAGTATCTTTGAGGTCGTTTAAAACATCTGTTAAACTTGCTGCTGCTCCTATTAACAATTCTACATTTTCATTATTCTTACTTAGTCCAGTATTATTAAGTTTTAAAGTATTAAAACCAATGAAGGAAACAATTACTATTATTATACAAAGATAGATAACTTTCTTAAAATTCATTTATTAACTCCTCCTTATAACTTGAAATACTCTTTAATGAACAAATAGAATATAAATCGTCTAATTAGATGTTTTATATTCTATTTGTCTAAGACAACTTTATTTTATCTATACACTCTAGAACTATTTATTAGTTTCTTCCTCGCTTGTACTCTCGTCTTTTCCGTCTACGCCTTTACGAAATGAACTTATTGCTTGGCCCATAGTTTTTCCTAATTCAGGTAGTTTGGAAGGTCCAAAAACTACCAAAACTATACCTAGTATAAGCATAAGCTCCCATATACCAATTTTACTCAGCATAAAACTCAACTCCTTTTAACTTATTATTTTATAAAATTTTGATCATTTGTATATATAAGTGGATTCTCAGATAATATCCTAGAGACAAGTGAGATTCCGTAATGATTTGCTAGTTTTATACCCATATCGCTAGGATATTTTAAAGAGGATATTATAGGTATTTGAACTACCGCACATTTAAGAAGCATATCTAAAGATATTCTTCCAGTTGTGGAGATGAAGGTATTGGAAAAATTTAATCCTTCTTTAGCTACTGCACCTATGACCTTATCTACTGCACAATGTCTACCTATATCTTCACGTACAAAATAATTGCCTTTATCCATATCTACCAATATAGCACCATGGACACCACCAGTAGTATTATAAATTATAGCTTCTTTTTCTAAACGGTCTGCAAATTCAACTATTTTAGAAAGTTTAACAGAAATATTACTATGAATTCTAGGAATATCATATATATTATCACTGAATTTATCTACGGAAGAAGTACCGCTAAGAACAAATTCAGGTACGCTATATAATTTACTAGATGTAGTTCCACTTGTGGTAACATAGATTTGATATTTATTTAAATCTATTTCTATATTATCTATATCAGATAAATGTTTTACTATACCACGAGTTAACAAGTGACCAATAGCTAGTTCCTCTAGGTCAAGAGGAGTACACATAAATGTTGTAAGTATTTTATTGTTTATCCACAATTCAGCAGGCATCTCGACTGCAGAATGTAATTCAAATTTCGACAAATTATCACCTAACTTTCTATTTTATCTAATTAGAATTATAATATATAGATTGAAAGATTGCAAATGATTTATCAAACCATAGTTAAAAGTTAGGGTTAATAGGAATGTTTGACAGTAGGTATATATTATATTATAATATATACTTGAATGTTAATTAACAATCAAACTATTCAAGGTAATATTGACTTTAAACAAGGGGTGAATAAAATGTCTGAAATTAAAAATGAAAATAAGCTTGATAAGGTTTTAAATCAAGAAATGACAAGAAGGAAATTTATGAGGGTTTCTGGAAAAAGTTTAGCCGGTTTGACAATATCAGCATCCTTGTTATCCATGATGGGATGTACTCAAAAACAGGTAAACAATGATGACGTTGCTGTGTGGGCAACTCCTACTGGATTGTTAGTGGTTAATCAAGCTAAGTGTACTGGATGTCAAAGATGTGAGATAAACTGTACAACAGTTAATGATGGTGAAGCTTCATCTCATACCTCTAGAGTTAAGGTAACTCGTAATCTTATGAATAGTAATGGACATGGTACATATCAAGATGATTGGGTTTACTTCCCAGATACATGCCGCCAATGTGATAAGCCATTTTGCGGAGAAGCTTGTCCTGAAAATGCTATTTATGCCAACGATAAAGGAGTTAAGTTGGTTGATGAAGATAAGTGTGTAGGCTGTGGTGCTTGTGTTGAAGCCTGTCCTTGGGATATGATAACTTTACATCCAGAAACTCAAAAAGCATCGAAATGTATTCTGTGTGGTGCTTGTATAGATGGATGTGTAACAGGTGCTCTTTCAGTAGTACCATGGGAGGCTGTAGTTGCAGCAGAGCAAGAGACAAGAAAAGAATAGGGAGGTTGAGGAATAATGACAATGTATGGATGGGCTGGAAAGATACTTCGTGTTAATTTTACTACTAATTCAATTAGTGTAGAAGAAATAGATAAATATAAAGATTATGTAGGTGGAATGGGAATAGGATATAAGGTTATATATGATGAGGTTCCTTTGGATACTCATGCCTATGATGAAGAATCTAAGGTAGTATTAGCTATGGGTCCTTTAACTGGTTCTGGTATTCCATGTTCAGGAAGACTTAATATGTCTTTTCTATCTTCATGGACAAAAGGGTACTCAATTGTAGATGCACATATGGGAGGACATATAGCACATGCAATTAAATATGCAGGGTATGATGCAATTATATTTGAAGGAAAGTCATCAAAACCTGTTTACTTAAAGATAGATGATGATAAGGTTTCCATAGAAGATGCAAATCATATTTGGGGAAAGGGAACTTTTGAAGCTAATAGAATATTAGTGGAAGAAAATGGAGAAGCCTTCGATGCTGCAACAATTGGACAGGCTGGAGAAAATCTGGTAAATATGTCTTGTATGCTTACTTCAGTTGGAAATTCAGGTGGAGCGGGAGTTGGAGCAATATTTGGTTCTAAAAATGTTAAAGGCTTTGTAGTTAGGGGAACTGGAAGTATAAAAATTGCTGATTCAAAAGGTTTAAAAGAAGCTAGTGATTATATGCTAAGAGAACTAATAGGTGGAAATAATAACCATAACGTTCCAGCAGTTCCACAATCTTGGGCAGAGTATTCTGCACCTTCTGGAGCTAACAGATGGTCAGGTGCACCGGGTAGGGGCTGGAAAAAAGCTGAAGGTGGCTTTGTAGATATGGGTGAGCAGCCAGTAGGCGATATAGATAAGATTGGTTTTAGGGCTCATAAAGGATATTTTGACCATGGAGATATTGCAGATAAATATATGGTTAAAGTTGGAGGATGTTCATCATGTCCTATAAGATGCTATGCTCAATATGATATTGATCCACTAGCAGAATATGATCTACCAACTAAGGTATCAAATACATGTATGCCGATTATTTATCAAGGAGCTTGGTATCCAGAAGGAATAAAAGATTTCGTTGATGAAGGTGATGCAAATTTAGTTATTTGTGGTGCTGGATCTAGGGCAGTAGATGACTATGGATTATGGGATAACTATGGAAATATCCAACGTGACTTTAACCATTGTTATAAGTCAGGAATACTTAAAGCTAAACTTCCAGCTGCGGAATATAATTCAATTCCATGGGATATGATGAAAGATGGCGATCCACGCTGGGTAGTAGATATAGTTCGTAGGATTTCTATGAATGAAGGAGAAATAGCTAAATTAGGACTTGGAACATATTTATTAGTTAAAGAGTGGGACTTGGGTCAAGAATATTATGATGTAGAATATTTACAAAATGTTACATATAATGGATATCCAAAACACCATTCTGCTGAAGACGTATGGCAAACAGGATTATTATATAATATGATGTATAATAGGGATTGTATGATTCATCATATGACAAATGTTGTACAGTCTGGTTCTCCTTATGAAATCTATAAGAAGATATTAGAGGATGAATTCGGTAAAGGAGCTGTAGATAAGCCAAAACATTATACTCCTATGAATAAAAGTAAGGCAAAACTTGCTAAATGGGCTTTTTTAGGAAAACAATGGCATGATATGTCTACTCTGTGCAATTGGATGTATCCTATGACTTTATCTCCGTCTAAGAAAAGAGGATATAAGGGTGATCATGATTTAGATGCTACGTATATGACTGCAGTTACGGGTGAAAAGTGGAAAAGAGAAGATGTTGATCTAGCTAGTGAAAGGGTATCAAACATGCTAAGAGTTATGACAGCTATATCTTTTGATATTCATGAAGGAAGTAAAAACCTAAGAAAAGACCATGATACAATACCAGCTTGGGTATTTGATAAAGAGCCAGAATTTAAAGCTTTTGAAGCGGGTACAGTTAAAATGGATAGGGAAGATATGGAAGTAGCTAGAACAATGTTTTATGAAGAGATGGGCTGGGATGTTGAAACAGGAATTCCAACTAGAAAAACTCTTGAAAGACTTGGCTTAGCTTATATGGCTGATGATCTAGAAAAAAGAGGATTACTACCAAATTAATATGAGTGAAAGTTTGGAGGTGCAATATTGTTATTTGGAAGAAGAAAAAAGGGATTTGCTAAAGAAGAAGAAATTACTGAGTTTTCAACTGAATTTTCAGAAGATGCAAATCAAGATGAGTTAGAAGAAGAAAAAGTTGATCTTATGGACTATTTAGAAGAACTTGATGAAGCAGATGATACTTCTATTCCTTTAGAAGAAAAAGAAAAGGAAGTTATAAAAGAAGAAAAAACAGAAGCTCAACTACTAGCTGAATTTATAAGAATTAGAAGCCATGGAGCACATTTAACGGATAGGTCTTCTTTGGATAAGAAAGATCAAGATCTTGAAGAGTTATTGACTTCTATAAATAATGATGAAGCTTGTAAAGATATTACCTTTATAAAAGGTGATAAAGACATATATTATTACTCAAATAAATTTATGAGTGATAATTATGCAAAGATTGCCGTATTAGTAGAGGATAAGGATATTTCTAAGACTATTGCTGAAATGGTTAGATGGAATTGTAAGACTTATCCTTGTGCTACACCATTATATTACTTTAATAATTCTCCATACTTTCATACTGAGCCGCAAATTGAACGTGCTCTTGAGAGAATGGGACAGGAAGAAGAGTATAGTGATATTTGTGAGTTAAGAACTGGGAATAATGTAAGATATCTTTATTCTACTATTCACATGAGTGAAAAGTATGCAAGAGCACTTGCAGAAGGCGTAGAATATGGAGAGTATGGATATCGTTAGATACTAAAATTAAATGACATTTATTGACTCCGAGCATTTCATCCTGTATCAACCTTATGGATAAATGCCCAAATATTATTTAATATTTAGGGGTACGCTTGGAAACGAGCATGCCTTCCGTGTTTGTAAAGGAGCAGCTAAGATGTATGAATATAGTAAATAACAAAGCTGTTTTCAGATCTAAGGACTGAAAGCAGCTTTGTTGACATAAAGGATGGGTTAAATTGGAAAAGATGAAAATAGAAGATGCCATTGGAAGTGTTCTTTGTCACGATATGACTAGAATTGTAAAGGGTGAAATTAAAGATGCAGTTTTTAGAAAGGGACATGTTCTTACTGAGGAGGATATACCTGTTCTTTTATCAATGGGAAAGGAACATACATATGTTTATGAAGAAGACGAATCCATGGTTCATGAAGATGATGCAGCTTTAATATTATCAAATTTATGTATAAATGATAATATGACTGTTACAGAAGTAAAGGAAGGGAAGATGGAGCTAGTAGCAACATGTGATGGTTTATTTCAAGTAGACGTTGAGAAACTTAATAATATAAATGATCTAGACGATATTATGATTGCAACTAGAATGGGCAATCTTCCTGTTAAGGCAGGGGATAAGTTAGCTGGAATGCGTGTTATACCTTTAGTTATAGAGGAGGATAAATTAAATAAGGCAAAAGAAGTTGCTGGGGATATGCCTATATTAAAACTAACACCATTTAAGAGTCTAAAGGCTGGAATTATAACTACTGGTAATGAAGTATACTATGGTAGAATAAAAGATACATTTACTCCTGTAATTGAAGGAAAACTAAAAGATATGGGAATAGAAGTAGTTAAACATCTGACTAGTAGAGATGACATAGAAGAAATTAAATCAAATATCTTAGAAATAAAAAAAGACAATATAGATTTGATTATATGTACTGGAGGAATGAGCGTTGATCCAGATGATTTAACACCTGCTGCAATAAAATCTAGTGGTGCTAATATTGTTACATATGGAGCTCCAGTATTGCCAGGAGCCATGTTTTTATTAGCTTATTTTGATGATGGAAGTACAATAATGGGCTTACCAGGATGTGCTATGTATGAAAAACATACAATATTTGATATAATGTTACCATATGTATCTGCAGGTATTCAAGTGAACAAATCTCATATTAAAAAACTGGGATATGGAGGATTATGCTTAGATTGTCCTGAATGTAATTATCCAAACTGCCAATTTGGAAAGGGTGTATAGAGTTGTACAATGTAGAATTAGAAGAAGCTTTAGATATAATATTAAGGTCTATAAAAAAGATAGAGGATACTGAAGAAGTAAGGTTGGAAAATGCTCTTGGAAGAATCTTAGGAGAAGATTTTTATGCTCCAATGGCTAACCCACCTTTTGACAGGTCACCTTTAGATGGATTTGCCCTAAGGGCAAAAGATACATCTAGGGCTTCAAAGTCTAATCCTATCACATTTACACCTATAGACAAAGCCTATGCTGGGTCTCCTAGCACTAAGAGTCTAGGAGGCTTTGAAGCCATAAGGATAATGACAGGAGCTAAGATGCCTTCAGGGGCTAATTGTGTTATTAGACTTGAGGATTGTATAGAAGTGGATAATAATATAATTATTGATAAAACTTTAGAAGCCTTTGAAAACTATTGCTATAAGGGTGAAGATATAGAGTCTGGAACCTTACTATTGGAAAGGGGTACAAAACTTTCTGCTATAGATTTGGGAGTATTGGGAAGTATGGGACAAGCTAAAGTAAGGGTAATTAGAAGACCTAAAATAGGAATTTTGGTTACTGGGGATGAAATTGTCAAGCATGGATTAGACTTGATAGATGGGAAAATATATGATACAAATGGTATATTATTAGGGTCTAGAATAAGGGAATTAGGGTTTGAGTATGTAAAGATAAATACAGAAAAGGATGATCCTAAGGACGTTGCCTACTATATAAGAGAGAATATTGAAAATTTAGATGTGTTAATCACTACAGGAGGGGTATCTGTTGGAGATAAGGATATATTCCATGAAGTAATAGAAATCCTAGATGCTAAACAATTATTTTGGAAGGTTAGGATGCAACCAGGAACACCTGCTATGTATTCCATATTAAAGGACAAACCTATATTAAGTCTTTCGGGGAACCCTTTTGCATCTCTTGTAACATTTGAATTGTTAGCCAGACCATTAATCGGGAAAATAAGTAGTGATAATAGTATAGCTACAAAAAAAACTAAAGGTATTATGATGGATGACTTTAACAAAAAAAGTAAGAATAGAAGATTTATAAGATGTATTTACGGAAATGGACAGGTTCGGCTTCCAGAAGGTGGACATTCTTCAGGTATGCTTTTAAGTATGACAGACTGTAATGCCCTTATTGATATAGAAGCGGGAAATACTGGTCTTAAGAAATCAGATGAGGTGGAATTATTAATATTATAAAGGCGGACTGATATTAGTATGAAAAACTATGAGCAAAAGGTTATAGCTATAAGTGGAATAAAGAATTCAGGTAAGACCACGTTAATTACCAAGCTTATTCCCCTATTGAAAAAAAAGGGCTTAAGGGTCGCAACAATAAAACATGATGGACATGATTTTGATCCAGATGTAAAAGGCACTGATACCTATAAACACAGAGAAGCTGGGGCATATGGAATTGGAATCTTTTCTAGAAGTAAATGGATGCTTATTAAGGAAGAAGAAAACATTGATATATCCCACCTTATAAAGCAATTTCCTGAGGCAGATCTTATAATACTTGAAGGTTTTAAATATTCGAATTTTCCAAAGATTGAAATTGTAAGAGGTAAGATATCTTCCAATCCTGTCTCAAATCCAGAAACAGTAATTGCCTATATAAGTGATTTGGATATATTTGACCCTGGAGTAGAACAATTTAAGTTAGATGAAATAGAAGAATTATCAAACTACATATATGACTATATAATAGAAGAATAGATTAGGTGAGAAGATGAAAGATAGATTTGGAAGGGAAATAGACTATTTGAGAATATCTTTAACAGATAGATGTAATCTAAGATGTACTTATTGTATGCCAGAAGAGGGAATAGAAGAAAAACTATCTCATGATGATATAATGAGCTTAGAGGAAACTTATCTATTGATAAGGCATTTTGTAAATTTAGGAATAAAAAAAATAAGATTTACAGGCGGGGAGCCTTTAGTTAGAAAAGGAATAATTAGTCTAATAGAAAAGGTTAAAAATCTAGATGGTGTGGAGGAAATAGCACTTACAACCAATGCAATTCTTTTAAAGAAGATGGCTAAGGATTTAAAAGTAGCAGGACTAGATAGAATAAATATAAGTCTTGATACATTGAACGCAGAAAGATATAAAAAGATAACTAGAGGTGGAGATCTATCTTT
>NZ_JBQDAA010000001.1:32232-63815 GCF_052089545.1 Tissierella sp.
TAGGGGGAATAGAAGAGGCTATAAGGGTAGGTCTTACTCCTGTAAAGATAAATGCAGTTCTAGTAGGTGGCTTTAATGATGATGAGATAAAAGAACTTGTAGACCTAACCTATAAGGGGATAGATGTAAGATTTATTGAGCTTATGCCTATAGGAGAGGGTGTAAACTTTGCCCGTGAAAACTTTATTTCAAATGATGAAGTTTTAAAAAGGGTAGGAGATTTAACCCCTATAGAAAGAGAGGACAAGTCCTCTCCAGCTAAATATTATAAGCTTCCTGGGGTTAAAGGGAAAGTGGGTCTTATAAACCCTATAAGCTGTAAGTTTTGTGATGATTGTAATAGAGTTAGAATTACATCTACTGGAAGACTTAAGTCCTGTCTCCATTCAAACAATGAAATAGATTTGATTACTCCACTTAGGAACGGTTTAGATATGGAGAAGATTATAAGAAAAAGTATATTTGAAAAAGAAGAAGGTCATGAACTGGAAAATGATATGTATATAGATAGGAACATGAATCAGATAGGGGGCTAATATATGGAATTTACTCATTTTAACGAAAAAGGCAGGGCGCATATGGTAGAGGTTGGAGAAAAGGATGTAACGAAGAGGATGGCAAGGGCTGAAGGTAAAATCTTAATGTCAGAAAAGACTCTTTCTATGGTAAAAGAAGGTTCTATGAAAAAGGGAGATGTACTTTCTGTAGCTCAAGTTGCAGGAATTATGGCTGCTAAGAAAACAAGTAATCTTATACCCCTGTGCCACAACACCATTCCTAGTGGCCTAGATGTCGATTTCGAGTTTTTAAATAATGGAATAAAAATAATAGTAGATGTAAAAACAGATGGTAAGACAGGTGTTGAAATGGAAGCTTTAACTGCTGTTTCTACAGGTCTTCTTACTATATATGATATGTGTAAGGCTGTGGAAAAAAATATGGAAATAACGGATATAAGACTTTTAGAGAAAAAAGGCGGAAAGTCAGGACAATACCTAAGAAAACCAGTGGGAAAGGTTGTATCAGTAAATACTTCTGAAACAAAAGGCGTGATAAAAAACCCTATAGAAGAAGGTAGTTTTCTTGAAGATATGGGTCTTGAGGGAGACGCACATGCTGGTAATTGGCATAGACAAGTAAGTCTACTTGCTATGGAAAGCTTTGATAAGATGGCAAATAAGGGTGTAGATTTGACACCTGGAATATTTGCAGAAAACCTAACTACAGAAGGTCTAGAACTTTTTTCCTTGCCAGTAGGAACTAGACTTAAAATAGGTGAGACTATCCAAGAGGTAACTCAAATTGGTAAGAAGTGTCATACTGGTTGTGAAATATCTAGAATAGTTGGGGAATGTGTTATGCCAAAAGAAGGTATATTTACCAAGATAATAAAGCCAGGAAAAATAAGAGGTGGGGACTCTATAGAGGTGATCTAGCTGAAGGTAGTAGAACTTAAGATAAAAGATGAAGATGGTCATATAAATTATTTAAGACAAACCATTATAGATAGTAAACTAGGAGTAATCGGAGAATTTCCTAAAAGAGATCAAAGAAAACAAGTGTCAATACTTAGTAGAAGGGTAAGAAGTTTAATAGATGAAGAAGAAATAGAAGGTTTGTGTTTGTTTAGGTTTTATGAAAACATCACTATTGAAGGTTTAGATGCAAAGAATTTAACAATAGGAGATAGACTCCAAGTAGGTGAAGTAACTTTAGAAGTTACTTCCATTGGAAAAAGATGTTTTGAAGAATGTAAATTAATACAGTCCGGTGAAGTATGTGAGCTCTTTATGAATGTTGTTTTTACAAAATCAATAAAGGGCGGTTTTGTAAGAATAGAAGACAAGGTAAGCTCCCTAGATAAATAGGGAGCTTATATTTAGTATAATATAATGATTTTGGGAGAAAAATATAATAATAAGTAGAAAATACCTTGTAAAGAGAGATACTTTAGTATATAATCTATAAGTTATGTATAATAATGAGGTTAGAAACAGTACTGAAAAATAATATTAAATAGTGTTAAAGTAATATAAGTTTTTCAACGATGAGTGTTAAAACGTATGTTTCAATGGGTATAATTAACTCAAGAAGATAAAGCTAATATTAATTATATCTATGAAAGGTGAAAGATATGAAAATAACAGTTAGGGGACTACTTATTAATATACCAAAGGGTCATGAGTTTGAAATTAATAGACTAATGACAGTATTTTCATCAGCAAAAAGATATGGGTTTAAAAGACTTTTAGAGGGTAAGTTTAAAAAAGGACAAATAGAAAAAGATATCTCTAGAAAATATGGATTAAATATAAGGCAAAGTAAAGATGCCCTTGAATCAGCAAGGCAAACTATAGAATCACAAAAGAAGTTAACGAAAAAAAACTATAATAACTATTCAAATAAGATAAGACAAGTAGAGAAACAACTAGAAAAGGCTGAATCAGGAAGAAAAATAAATGCGTTAGAAAGTAAATTAGAAAAAAGAAAAGAAAAACAAGATTATTATAAAAACCATATAGATAATAATACAATTCCCAAAGTAATCTTCGGTGGAAGAAAAAGCTTTATAAAACGATGCAAAAATCAAATTACCAAGGAAGAATGGAAAGAATTAAGAGATAACAACTATTATTCTAGAGGAGATAAAACTAAAAAAGGTAATCCTAATTTAAGAATAATAAGAAAAAACCATATGACTTTTTTAGAAATATCAAGCCTAGATAGACAAAACAATAATAGAGCAGTAAAGATACATCTACCCTTGTATCTTCCACAAAAGCTGTCTAAGAAAACTGGAAAGATAAACGGCAACAACTATAGGCAAAGGGTACTAGAATATTTAGAAACAGGTGAAGCTTATCAAGTTGAATTAATTAAAAAACAAGGGAAAATCCATGTTCATATAACTATAGATGAATCTAAAACAAAAGTATATAAAGAAATCCATACAATAGAAAATGGAGTAATAGGAATAGATACAAATCCAGATGGATTTGCCTTAACAAGGCTAGATAAAGATCTAAACTATAAAGACAGTCAATATTTAAAACAGCATGAACTCCTATATGCAAGATCCAATAGGCGAGATAATCTATGTGGGGAACTAGTAAAAAGAGTAATAGATGTGGCTAAGGAAGAAAACTGTGCCATAGTTATAGAAGATTTAAAATTTAAAAATGATATAGATGTAAAAAGTAAGTTTGCTAGAATTAAAAACCAATTTGTATATAGAAAATTACTAGAAAATCTACAAACTAAAGCTAAAAAAGAAGTAGTCCAAGTAATAAAAGTAAAACCACAATATACAAGTAAAATAGGCCTCTATAAATATTCTCATCAGTATGGCTTAAATGTCCATGAATCAGCAGCTTTAGTAATAGGAAGAAGGGTGTTTAAACAAAATGAAAAAGTGCCAAAGTTATTAAAAGATAAATTATTAACAGAAGAAGAAAAGCTTAAGTTAGATAAAGCAAATAACTGGAAACAATGGAGTATAATAAGTAAAAAAATAAAAAAAAGGTGGTGAAATTCCTGGTTTGTGGCAAAAGCATAGGAAAGTTATACTAAGTATGGCTTAAAGGCGACATATCTTTTACTAAAGGACACCTAGAAGGAAAAGCCTTTAGTAGGTTAAGATATAAATTTAGGGAAAGGTAACACCTTTAATCTTGTAGTACTTATTTACTAAAGGTAAGTAAGGCGATGTGAGATTTATAGTCAAGGGACTATACCCTAGTAGCTGAATCCTGTGATGCTACCACTTAATAATAAATATTAAGTGAAAAATCATATTAATACGATTTAATATGATTTTAGAAACCAGGAACGGAATGAGTAAATTAAAATTTAACGAAATAGACCTAACCCAAGAAATGCAAAGAGGTATTTCTGAAATGGGATTTGAGGAAATGTCTCCAATCCAAGAAAAGGCTATTCCTGTCGTATTAAGTGGTAAGGATATTATAGGGCAAGCACAAACAGGTACAGGTAAAACTGCAGCATTTGGTATACCAATACTTGAAATGGTAGATAGTAAAGATAAATCTGTACAATCGCTTATACTTTGTCCTACAAGAGAACTTTGTATTCAAGTTGCAGAAGAGATAAAAAAGCTTGGTAAATTTAAAAAAGGAATAGGAGTACTACCAGTATATGGCGGTCAACCAATAGATAGACAAATTAGAGCACTTAAAAAGGGCGTTCAGATAATAGTTGGAACTCCAGGAAGACTTATAGATCATATAAGAAGAAAAACTATAAGGGTTGATAATGTAAAGTTTATGATACTAGATGAAGCCGATGAAATGTTTGACATGGGTTTTAGAGATGATATAGCCCTTGTTATGGATAGACTTCATGAAGATAGACAAACTATATTTTTCTCAGCTACTATGCCAAAAGAAATAATAAACTTTGCATCTAAATATCAAAAAAATCCAGATATTATAAGAGTTGCTCATAAACAGCTTATAATACCTAAAATAGAGCAGTTTTATTATGAAGTAAAAGAACATATGAAAACTGAAATATTAAGTAGAGTTATAGATATATATAATCCTAAACTTACTATAGTGTTTTGTAATACTAAAAGAAAAGTAGATGCATTAAATGAAGAGCTTTCAGGAAGAGGATATCTTGTAGATGGACTTCATGGAGATTTGAAACAAAATCAAAGGGACACTGTAATGAATAAATTTAGAAGAGGATCTATTGATATACTTGTAGCTACAGACGTTGCAGCTAGAGGGCTTGATGTTGATGAGGTTGACCTTGTTGTAAACTACGATATACCTCAAGATGAAGAATACTATGTTCATAGAATAGGTAGAACAGCAAGAGCTGGTAGAGAAGGATTAGCAATAAGTTTTGTAACAAGAAGAGATAATAATAAACTTAGAAATATACAAAAATATGCAAATATAAAGTTAAAAAGAAAAGATCTACCTACATTAAAGGATATGGAAGAAACTTATGCAACTACAATGCTTGATAAAATTAAAGAAGGCATAGAAAGTGAAGATTTAAATCAATATAAAAAGACAGTAGATGGACTTATAGAAGAAGGGTTTACATCCATAGATATAGCATCTATACTGTTGAAATTTTATATGGATACTGCTAAATCAAATAAGCATGAAAAATTAGATATGGTAGACTATGGAGGTAAACCTCAAGCATTTAGTAAATCTAAATCTAGATCAAATAGAAAATCAGGTAATGTGGAAAGACTGCACATAAATATTGGAAATAGAAAAGGTGTAAGAGCCAGACATATACTAGCTGCACTTACTCAAGATGGTGGAGTAAATAAAGGCAGTGTGGGAAAAATAGATATATATGATAAATTTTCATTTGTTGAAGTAGATAAATCTGAAGCTAGAAAAGTATTAGATAAATTAAATAATGAAGAGATTAAAGGTTCTAGAGTTAGAGTGGAGATAGCTAAACCTAGAAAAAGATAGATATTGAAAACTTACAATTTGAAAATTGTAAGTTTTTTGTTTTTTTGTAGATAAAGTAGGTGGGGATAAATTATAAAAACGATCGTAAGACTTAAAATTAAAGAAGTATAGTCACACGCAGACAAAACAGCTCCTGAACTCGCTACGTTCCCTTACAGGACTAGACATATGGCAGTCGTCGCATACAGCAGGAAGCTAAACATTTTATCTGCTTAGTGAATACTTCTAGAAATTTTGCGTAATTTACGAGTCTTATTTTATAATTTATTCTCTTTTGCTTTTAAAAGATTTTATTATTTTAGATTTGTGTCAGATAAGGAGTAAGTTTTTATCATTATGGGGTATATAGTATATATGTGTAGCAAAAAATAATGAGAGGTGATTGTTTTGGGTAAGGAAAATTTAAGTCCACTTAAGGCAGCTCAAGTTCAAATAAAGAGTGCTTGTGAGGCTTTAGATTTAGAGGAAAGTGTTTATGAATTACTTAAAGAGCCACAAAGAGTTATAGAAATTTCAATTCCAGTGAAGATGGATGATGGATCGGTAAAGACCTTTAAAGGTTATAGATCTCTTCATAACAATGCAGTAGGACCTGGTAAGGGAGGTATTAGATTTCATCCTGCAGTTAACTTAGAAGAAGTTAAGGCGCTTTCAATTTGGATGACTTTCAAATGTGGTATAACGGGTATTCCTTATGGAGGTGCTAAAGGCGGAATTACTGTAGATCCAAAAGTCTTATCCCAAGGTGAACTGGAAAGACTTGCAAGGGGATATGTTATAGGACTTTATAAATATTTAGGTGAGAAGATAGATATACCAGCTCCAGATGTAGGTACTAACGGACAAGTAATGGCTTGGATGGTAGATGAATATATAAAACTTACAGGAAAACATGATCTAGGAGTTATAACAGGAAAACCAGTAGAATTTGGTGGCTCTAAAGGAAGAAATGAAGCTACAGGTTTTGGAGTAGCCTTAACTGTAAGGGAAGTTGCTAAGAAATTAGAAATGAATATGAAAGACTTAAATATAGCAGTACAAGGTTTTGGAAATGTAGGAGGCTTTACTGTAAAACATATAGAAAATTTAGGTGCTAAGGTAGTTTCTATAGGTCTTAGAGAAAATGCAATTTACAATGAAAAAGGTTTTAAATATGAAGAATTAAAAGCTCATCTAGAAGAAAATAAGGACTTAACAAACTTTAAAGATGCTAAATTAATAAGCTTAGAAGAGTTTTGGAGTTTAGGTGTAGATGTTCTCATACCAGCTGCTATAGAAAATGCAATAAGAGAAGATAATGCTAGTCTAATAAATGCTAAAGTAGTTGCAGAAGCAGCAAATGGTCCTACAACTACGGGAGCAGATAAGATATTAGAAGAAAAAGATATACTAGTTACTCCAGATATACTTACAAACTTTGGTGGAGTTACAGTTTCATACTTTGAATGGGTACAAAACCTATACGGATACTCTTGGGAAGAAGAGGAAGTAATAGAAAGACAAGAAAAAGCTATGATAAAAGCATTTGAAAATGTATGGAAGATAAAAGAAGAGTACGGAGTTCCTTTAAGAAAAGCAGCCTATATGAATAGTGTTAAAGTAGTAGCAGATACTATGAAGTTAAGAGGTTGGTATTAAAAAACAAAAAATATTTATAAATTTAATTATGATAGATAGATACAAAAAACCAGCGATTAAAATAATCGCTGGTTTTTTAATATTTATAAATTTCACATCGTTTTGTAGAAACTCTAGATAGGGACATCACTTTTATTAAAAAAATAATTATGGTATGATATAATTAATATGGAAACAAAAAAATAATAGAGGTGAAAAGGATGAAAATGTTTAAATCAGATAATGTATCAGGAGTGCATCCTAAAATAATGGACGCAGTGGTAGCGGCAAATGTAGGACACGAAAACCCTTATGGAAATGATACTTATAGTAAAAAAGCTACAGAAAGTATAAGAGGGCTATTTGGAAAAGATGTAGATGTATATTTTGCACTGCTTGGGACTGCAACAAATGTAATAGGCTTAGGTGGATTGTTAAGAACATTTGAAGCTGTAATATGTACTGAAACAGCTCATATAAATACAGATGAGTGCGGAAGTTTTGAAAAGCTTACAGGTTCAAAAATACTTACTACTCCAGAACATAATGGGAAGATAAAAATTGATGATATTAAAAAGTATTTAGTAAATGTGGACAATGAACATTTAGTTCAACCTAGAGTAATTTCTATATCTCAAACTACAGAAACAGGAACCTTATATACTGTTGAAGAAATAAAAGAATTGGCAGACTTTGCTCATAAAAATGATATGTATTTACATCTAGATGGTGCTAGACTTGCAAATGCTGTTATTGCCTTAAATTCTACATTCAAAGAAATGGTTACAGATACAGGCGTAGATCTTTTATCACTTGGTGGAACTAAAAATGGTATGATGTCAGGTGAAGCTATAGTTTCTTTTGATAAAGAATTAAGTAAAAACTTTAAATATAATAGAAAACAAGGTATGCAACTTCTATCTAAAATGAGATTTGCATCTTGTCAATTTATTCCATATATAGAAGATGAGATATGGAAGGAATGTGCAAGCAATGCAAATGGAATGGGCGATTACTTAAAGAAAAGACTAGGTGAATGTAAAGAAGTAAATGTAAAAGAAGGATTCCAAACTAATATGATATTTGCAAATATGAGCCAAAAGATAATGGACAATTTGCAAGAAAAATATGGTTTTAATACTATAGATGAGGAGACTCGTTTAGTTAGGCTTGTAACTTCATTTGATACTGTAAAAGAAGATATTGATGAGTTTATAGAAGATATAAAGGGTTTGGAATAGAAAATAAATGTGCATATTTATGGTGGAATAAGAAATAATATTATAGAAAAATATGAATAAAATTTTCTAGTTAAACCAAGTTTAAAAATAAAGAAATCTGTTTTATTATCTTTAGTTAAGGATAATAGGATGGATTTTTTTTATTTCTTAAATTTTTTAAAATTTTGACCTAGGTCAAGGAATGATAAAAATATATATCATATAATATATTTAGAAAGGCGAGATAATAAAAATCCTTACAAAGGAGTATAAAAGTGAATGCTACAAACTCACTTATTTAAAATGCTTATAGATAAACTATCTGTTATACTATTATTAAATGCTATAAAAGATTTAGGATATGGTAATAAAGAATAGAGGGGGATTTTTATGACTTGTACTTGTAATGAAGAAAGACCTTGTATAGAAAGAGTACCTATATTTAACAACTTAGATGAAAAAGAAATGAAAGAAGTTATTTCTTTAATAAATCATAAACAATTTATGAAAAATGAACTTATTTATATGGCAGGGCAAAAAGGTGGAAGTCTTTATGTTATAAACAGTGGGAAGGTAAAGATTACTAGAATAGCTAGTTCAGGAAAAGAACAAGTTATTAGAATATTAGAAGCTGGTGAATTTATGGGAGAATTATCAATATTTAGATCATCTCCTTTAGCTGATAATGCAGAAGCTTTAGAAGATACAAATATGTGTATAATAGATGAGGGAGATTTAAAAGAATTATTAAAAAAGTACCCTCTTATATCTTTTAAGATAATGGAAGAGTTAAGCGAAAGGCTTGAAAGAGCAGAATCTTTAATTGAAAATATAAATCTTAGTTCAGTAGAAAAAAGACTTGCAGATATACTCTTGGAATTGAGTGATGGTAATAAAGAAATTGTTTTAAACTTAAGTAAAAAAGATTTAGCATCTCAAATAGGTATGAGTAGTGAAACTTTAAGTAGAAAACTTTCGGCATTTCAGGAACTTGGAGTTATAAAACTTATAGGACAAAGAAAAATAAATATATTAAATAGAGGGGCACTAGAAGAAATATAGGAGGAATACTTATGAAATCTATTGAAATAATGGTAAATGAACATGAAAATATAAGAAGAATGTTAAAGGTAGTTAGAGGATTATCTTACCAAGTAATGACGCTTGGAGAGTTTCATATAGAAGATGTAGATAAGATAATTGACTTTATAAGAACTTATGCAGATAGGCATCATCATGGAAAAGAAGAAGATATTCTTTTTAAGACTATGAATGAAAAGATTGACAGATTGAGAAAAGCAGGTTCTATAACTGGTATGTATATTGAACATGATTTAGGTAGACTATATATGACTGATTTAGAAGCAGCTGTAAAAGATTACAATGAAGGAAGTGACGAGGCTAGACTCGACATAATAGCAAATGCAATAGGATATGCCAATCTTTTGGAGAGACATATTGAAAAAGAAAATATGGCTATGTATAGATTTGCAGAAACTATGTTAGAAGATGAGGATAAAAAATATATTGAAAAAGAAGCTGAAAAAATAGAAATAGAAGCTAAAGAAAAAGGGCTTCAAGAAAAATATATAAAGTTATTAGAAAGATTAGAAGAAAAATATCTAAAATAGATATTTTTCATATAAAAAGGGTATAAATGAATTAGATGTGGATATTTGTAAAAAAATAAGGAGGAATATATTATGGGTTTTAAAATGACTGATAAAGTAACTTGGGTAGGAAAGATTGACTGGGAACTTAGAAGCTTCCATGGTGAAGAATATTCAACACATAGAGGTTCTTCATATAATTCATATTTAGTTAGAGATGAGAAAAATGTACTTATTGATACAGCTTGGGCACCTTTTGCTGATGAGTATCTAGCACGATTGAAAGAAGAAATAGACTTAAATGATATAGATTATATAATAGCTCAACATAATGAAATAGATCACAGTGGTGCTCTACCGCTTATAATAAAAGAAATTCCTAATGTACCAATATATTGTACAGAAAATGGAGCTAAGATCATAAAGGCGCATTTTCATGAAGCGGACGACTGGAACTTTAAAACTGTAAAAACAGGAGACACATTAGATATAGGGGAATCTACTCTTACCTTTGTAGAAGCTAGAATGCTTCATTGGCCAGATAGTATGATGACTTATATGGATGGAGATAATATATTATTTAGTAATGATGCATTTGGACAGCATTATGCTTCAGATCTTATGTATAACGATACAGTAGATCAATGTGAGTTATTTGAAGAGGCTATAAAATATTATGCAAATATACTTACACCTTTTAGTCCATTAGTTACAATGAAGATAAAGGAAATACTATCATTTGAACTTCCATTAAATATGATAGCTCCAAGTCACGGAGTTATTTGGAGAGATAATCCAGCTCAAATAGTTGAAAAGTATTTAGAATGGGCAGATGGATACAAGGAAGATCAAATAGTTTTAATATATGACTCCATGTGGGGTGCAACTAGAAGAATGGCTGAAGCTATAGCTGAAGGAATAAAAGAAGTTGATGAAAAAGCAACTGTTAAATTATTTAATGCAGCTAAAACAGATAAAAATGAGGTCATAACAGAGATGTTTAAATCTAAAGCCTTTATGTTTGGTTCTTCAACAGTAAACAAAGGTATAATGCATGCTACAGGTGGTCTTTTAGAGATGATAAGAGGTATAGGATTTAAAGATAAAACTACTGCAGGATTTGGATCATATGGTTGGTCTGGCGAATCAGTTAAACTGATAGATGAGAAATTAAAGGCTACAAAACTTAAAGTAGTTGAAGGTGGACCAAAAGAACTTTGGAACCCTGATGAAGATGCAATAAACAATTGTATAGAGTTTGGAAAAGAGTTTGCAAAAGAAATATAAACTTATATAAATAAAGTTTAAAGAGTATAGATAAATTTATCTATGCTCTTTATTTTTTTATAATATTCATATAACTATATAATAAGCTAATATTCGTTTGTTATAGAGACTGGAGAAGTATATAATAGATATAAAAGAGTAATTAAAAGATGAGGGATATAATGGACGAACTAAAATTTTGTGAAAAAATAAGTAATATAGCTATAAAATCTATTCTATACGAAGTTTCTGCTACACCAAAACCAGGACTTGTTGATAGAAAAAATGATGGGGCACACAAGGATATGAACTTTTTTACATTTTTGAGTAGCGCCTCTGTCCTTAGTTCTTACTTTTATAATTGCACCTATAGTGGAATCATTTTTAAAGGTGAAGACTATAGGCAATTACTTAAAGAAATAAGACCTATAGGTAGAAGAGCTGAAAAAGATATGTTCCATTCGACTGGAGGAGTTAATACACATAAAGGAATAATATTTTCAGGTGGAATAATAGCAGCTGCTTCAGGAAGCATATATAAAGAAAATAAGGAGCTTAATTTAAAAGAGCTTATAAAACGTGTAAAAGATATTTCTCAGGGAATAGCACGTGAATTAGAAGGTGTAGAGGGTAGGGAAAGCTTAACATATGGTGAGAAACTTTTTATAAAACATGGTAGTAAGGGTATAAGAGGAGAAGTAGAAGGTGGTTTTGAGACCATAATAAATTATTCTTATCCAATATTTCAAAAATTGATAGAAAAAAATAGTTATAATATAAATGATATATTAATTCAAACACTACTAAATTTGATGGTTTATACAGAAGATAGCAATATATTGGGAAGACATAGCATAGAAGATTTAGATTTTGCTAAAAAAGGTGCAAGACAGGCCTTAAAACTTGGAGGTATATTTACAAAGGAAGGAAAAGAGTATGTAGAAAGCCTAGATAAAATATTTATAGAAAAAAATATAAGCCCAGGTGGTTCAGCAGACCTGCTTGCTATAACATTTATGTTTTATATGATAGAAAATGGTGATATAATATGGTAGATGAGAAAATATTAATGGATATATTGGATTCAAAAGAAAGAAGAGCAGAGAAACAATCACTATTGATAGATAAATATAATAAGACTTTAATATCTTTTACACTTAATATACCAGGAAGGGAAAAATATAATAAAATCTATAGGGATATACATATAGAAGGAATAAATATAATAAAGAAGCGTTTAAATACAGAAAATATAGATGTTTTATATATAGAAGAAAAAGAATACCCTACTGGGAGAGAAGGATATATAGTTGTAGATGACAAAGCTGATAAATTAAAAAAAATATCAATAGATATAGAAGAGGGACATCCTCTTGGAAGAATATTTGATATAGATATATTTAGTCGCAAAAATGAACAAATAAGTAGAAGTGATTTGGGCACTAGAGCTAGAAGATGTTTACTATGTGATAATGATGCTAGAATTTGTATGAGAGAAAAAAACCATACTTATAAGGAACTAATAGAAAACATTAATAAGATATGGTTGGAATATATAGATAAAAAATAAGGCTTGAAAGGGTGGTATTGTGGCTGATAATAGGAAAATAGGTATAATTGATTCAGGGGTTGGTGGACTTACAACAGCTAAAGAATTTAGAGTATTATTATCTAATGAAAGTATTATATATCTGGGAGATAATGCAAACGTTCCCTATGGAAATAGAAGCAAAGAAGAGATATATAGACTTACTAAAAAGCTTGTAGATTTTTTAATAAGAAAAGATGTAAAGCTCATAGCAGTAGCATGTAATACCATTTCATCTATACTGGATGAATATTTTTTAGATTTGAAAATTCCCATAGTTAGTATAATAAAACCAGTAATCGAACATGTTGATAAGATAGGACTTAAAAAGATAGGAGTAATAGCAACTGAATTTACAATTAACTCAGGCATTTATGAAAAATATCTATTAAAGATAGATAAAGATATGTCTATAGCAACAGAAGGCTGTCCTTCATTAGCAGAGAAAATAGATGGAGCTAATTATACTGATGAAGAAATATTAAAAGAAGTTAGTATACATATGGATAGTATACTTAAAAAAGGAAATGTAAAAGATATAATCCTAGGATGTACACATTATCCAATAGTATTAGATAAATTTAAAGAAGTGGCACCTCATATAAACTTTATAAATCCTGCATATGAACAAACTATCTTTATAAAAAATCTTATGAAAAAGCAGTTAACTAACTCAAATACGACTCATTCTACATTTGAATTATTTACCACAGGCAAAAAAGAAACTCACCTTAAAATCTTAGATAATTTATCAATGGAAAAACCTGATGAGATCTCTGAAGTAGAAAAGTTTTAACTAGAATAAAGATATGTTTTTAAAATATTTATCGCTAAAAGGAACTCTTAGTCATCTTTTGCATAATATATAATGCAATGAATAAAGAAGGAAAGGTGATAAATATGAGAGAATATTATGGTAGGAATGGAGAACATATCAATGTAAGATGTCCAATGGGGAGTTTTCCATATGTTATTAAATCTGGAGATACATTATATAATTTAGCTAGAACTTACAATACGACAGTAGATGCTATTTTAAAAGTAAATCCGGGGATAAATCCTAATAATCTACAAATAGGTCAGGTAATTTGTATACCAGATGAAAGCCCGAGTAAATGTCCAATGGGAACTTTTAAGTATACAATAAAAAGTGGGGATACAATCTACAAATTAGCAAGGGAATATAATACAACAGTAAAGGAAATTTTAAAGGTAAATCCGGGAATAAATCCTGATAACCTTCAAATAGGTCAGGTAATTTGTATACCAGATGAAGAGCCGAGTAAATGTCCAATGGGAACTTTTAAGTATACAATAAAAAGAGGAGACACAATATACAAACTAGCAAGAGAATATGATACAACAGTAGATGCTATTTTAAAGGTAAATCCAGGAATAAATCCTGATAATCTACGAATAGGTCAAGTGATTTGCATACCAAACGAAGAACCAGAACCTAGTTGTGATGGAATATATTATGTAGTAAGGCCTGGAGATACATTGTATTCAATAGCTCATAGATATGGAATAAGCCTTGCAAAGCTTATGGCAGCAAACCCAGGAGTAGATCCTAATAATCTTATGGTAGGTCAGCTTATCTGTATACCAGATAAAGATGAACCAGTTATCTGCCCAGGTGGAACTGTTCATACAGTGAGACAAAGAGATACACTAGCTACTATACTTTTAAGATATAATATTTCCTTAATGGATTTAATGGCAGGAAACGAAGGAATAGATGTATACAATTTAAAGCCGGGTCAAAAGATATGTATACTTCCTCACGAAGAAAGAGGCTGTCCTTGTCCCATGGGAACAGAAAGTTATACAATAGGTGTAGAAGATATTAAAGGGGATAAACCAGTAGTTATGGTTTTAGCAGAAAAATTTGATACTAATGTAACAACTATAATGATGATAAATTCAAATCTTTCACCAGGAGACTTTATATTAGGTAAACATATTTGTGTGCCTAATATGAATTAAATAAATCCCATATACATTAATAAATCCTCTCATATATATATGAGAGGATTTATTAATGTATATTTACATATTTTCTGGTAATGTTATAATGGTATAAGCAATATATGTATATATTTAGTAATTAAAGGAGGACGATTTTTTTGTCAAGATTTCATATTGGTTTAGATGTAGGTTCAACTACTGTAAAACTTGTTGTATTGAATAGTTCTTTTGACGTCATACATGGAAGTTATAAAAGACATTTTTCTGATATAAGAAAGACTATAAAAGAAGTACTTATGGAAGGATATAAAAGATTTAAAAATGATAGAGTAACCATAATGGTAACAGGTTCAGGCGGTCTTTCTGTAAAAGATTGGCTCGACATATCATTTATTCAAGAAGTTATAGCATCTACAAAGAGTATACAAGCCTTGATACCAGAGACTGAAGTTGCTATAGAACTTGGAGGTGAAGATGCAAAAATCACATATTTATCTGGTGCTATAGAACAGAGGATGAACAGTATATGTGCAGGTGGTACTGGTGCTTTTATAGATCAAATGGCATCGCTTCTTGAAACTGATGCGGAGGGATTAAATAAATTGGCGGCATCTCACAAAACAGTTTATTCAATTGCATCCAGATGTGGAGTATTTGCTAAAACAGATATACAAGCTCTTATAAATCAAGGTGCCTTAAGAGAAGATATAGCAGTAAGTGTTCTTCAATCGGTTGTAAATCAAACAATATCAAATCTAGCATGTGGAAGGCCTATAAGAGGAAAAGTAGCATTTTTGGGTGGACCCCTTCATTTTTCTTCAGAACTAAGAAAAAGATTTATTAAAACTTTAAATTTAGGAAAAGACGATATAATTTATCCGCAAGATCCGCAGCTTTATGTAGCTATAGGCGCAGCTATTGGATCGGTTGAGGAAAAATCTATAAGGTTTGAAGAGTTAAAATCAAAATTAGAAGAAAAAGAAGAAAGAAAAACTCAAACAATAAAAAAGATAAAACCATTATTCGCAGACAAAAAAGAGTATGAAAGCTTTAAAGAACGTCACAGTAAGTATAATATAAAAGAATTAGATCCTGGAGAATATAGAGGTAATGTATATTTAGGAATTGATGCGGGATCAACTACTACAAAAGCAGTATTGATATCTGAAGATAATAAGGTGTTGTATTCATATTATGGAAATAATAAAGGAAAGCCATTAGATCAATCTATTGAGATACTACAAGAAATATATAGGGAAATGCCCCATCTTCCTATTACGTATTCATCGGTTACTGGATATGGAGAAGATTTTATAAAGGCAGCTCTCAGTATAGATGAAGGTGAAGTTGAAACACTGGCTCATTATAAAGGAGCAAAACTTTTTCAGAATGATGTAGATTTTATACTAGATATCGGTGGTCAAGATATGAAGTCTATGCGAATAGATGATGGCGTAATAGATGACATACTTCTAAATGAGGCGTGTTCTTCAGGATGTGGTTCTTTTATTGAAACATTTGCTAAAAATGTAAACATGGGTGTAGGTGAATTTTTAGAAACCGCCCTATTTGCTGAGAATCCAGTAGATCTAGGTTCTAGATGTACTGTCTTTATGAACTCAATGGTAAAACAGGCTCAAAAAGAGGGGGCAACTATAGGAGATATAGCTGCAGGACTTTCTTATTCTGTTATAAAAAATGCCCTACAAAAGGTAATAAAAATAAGAGATCCTAAAGAACTTGGAGAAAGAATTGTAGTTCAGGGTGGAACATTTTATGGAGATGCTATACTTAGATGTTTTGAACTTATCTCTGGAAGGGAAGCTATAAGACCAAATTTAACTGGACTTATGGGTGCACTAGGTGCGGCTATAATAGCAAAAGAAAGATATTATGGTGAGAAATCAGCTATTTTACAATCTGATGAATTAAATAATTTAACTTATCACTCAGTTGAAGGTAAATGTGGAAGATGTACAAACAATTGTCAGCTTACTATAAACAAGTTTTCTGACGGCAGCAAATTTATAACTGGCAATAGATGTGAAAAAGCTGTAGGAGTACAGACAAATATTGAAAAGCTTCCAAACTTATATGAATATAGATATAATAGGGTATTTGACTATAAGCCTCTACCTATAGAAGATGCCCCTAGAGGTAGGGTTGGCATTCCTAGAGTTTTAAATATATTTGAAAACTATCCATTTTGGAGTGAATTCTTTAAGAGTTTAGGTTTTAGGGTAGAACTTTCTTGTGAGTCAACTAGGAAGGTATATGAAAAGGGACTAGCTTCTATTCCTAGTGAAACAGCTTGCTATCCTGCTAAAATCGCCCATGGACATATGATGGACTTAATAGAAAGAGATATGGATTTTATATTTTATCCTTCAGTATTTTATGAAAAGAAGGAAGATAAAGATTCAGATGATCACTTAAACTGTCCAGTAGTATCAGGTTATCCTGAACTTATAAAGACAAATATTGTAGAATTAAAAGAAAAAAATATAAAGTTTTTAAATCCATTTATAACCTTTGACCATAGGAAAAGTTTAGAAAAAGAACTATACAATAGCTTAGAAGAGTTTGATATATCTAAAAAAGAAATAAGAGAAGCTGTAGAAAAAGGCATTGTAGAAATGGAAAACTTTAAAAAGGATATAGAGAAAGAATCATTAAAAGCACTAGAATATATAAAAGAGAAAGGAATAAAAGGTGTTGTTCTAGGAGGTAGACCTTACCATGTAGATAAAGGCTTAAACCATGGTATTCCAGAACTTATAACATCTCTTGGTATGGCGGTTTTAACTGAAGGAAGTGTCGAACATCTAGCTAAGATAGATGAAGACCTTAGAGTTTTAGATCAATGGACTTATCACTCTAGACTATATAGAGCAGCTCAATATGTGAGTGAAGACAAAAATCTAGAACTTATACAGTTAAATTCATTTGGCTGTGGTCTTGATTCTGTAAGTATAGATCAAGTTGAAGAAATACTAAGTTCTACTGGTAAAATTATGACATCACTTAGAATAGACGAGGTAAGTAACTTAGGAGCTGCAAAGATAAGAATAAGATCTTTAAAAACAGCTTTAGAGGAAAAAAAGGACAGTGATATAGAAAGAAAATCCTTTGAATATGATATAGTTCCCTTTACTAAAGAAGATAAGAAAAATCATACTATACTGATACCTCAAATGGCGCCAATTCATTTTAGACTTATAGAAAAATCTTTAAGACTTTCTGGATATAATGCAGTTTTACTGGAAGATTTTGAAGGGGCAGTAGACGAAGGGCTAAAATATGTTCACAATGATGCCTGCTATCCTTCAATAGCTGTAATAGGACAGTTTATAGCAGCTTTAAAGTCAGGCAAATATGATTTGGAAAATACTTCACTTATAATTTCTCAAACAGGTGGAGTATGTAGGGCTTCTAATTATGTAGGTTTTTTAAGAAAAGCTTTAAAAGAAGCTGGTTTTAAGAACATACCAGTTATAGGCATAAGTACCCAAGGTATAGAAAAAAATCCAGGTTTTAAATTTACACCTACTATGGCCAAGAAATGTATTATATCCATACTCTTAGGAGATCTTATATCAAGGGTATCTTTAAGAATTAGACCATATGAAAAGATTAAAAACTCCACTAATATACTGGTAGAAAAATGGATGAATAAAATAGAATCTAGCTTAAAAGATATAAATAAAAACAGTTTAACCCTTATGGTAAAAGAGATAATAAGATCTTTTGAAAAAATTGAGATCTCTGATACTAGAAAACCTCGAGTTGCTATCGATGGAGAAATCCTTGTAAAGTATCACCCTGATGCAAATAATAATCTTGTAAAAACATTGGAAGAAGAAGGGGCAGAAGCATTAGTTGGAGATATGGCAGACTTTTTACTATACTGTCTTTACAATGCTGATTTCAAAAATAAAAAGCTTGGCAAAAGTTATAAGTCTAAAGTTTTTTCTGATATGGCTATAAAATATATAGAATATTACAGAGATCCTATTAGAAAGGCCTTAGATGAAAGTGAAAGATTTACTCCGCCTTCAAGGATAGAAGAAATAGGAAAAAGTGCAGAGAAGTTAATATCACTTGGGAACCAATCTGGTGAAGGTTGGCTTCTTACTGGAGAGATGATAAAACTTGTATCTGAAGGGGTAGAAAACATTATATGTGTTCAACCATTTGGTTGTCTTCCAAATCATATAGTTGGAAAGGGAATGATCAAAGGGATAAGAGATATGTATCCTAATGCAAATATAGTCCCTATAGACTATGATCCAGGTGCAAGTGTTGTAAATCAAGTGAATAGAATAAAACTTATGCTTTCAAGAGCAAAAGAAAGTATAGAAAAAGATGAAAAGAAAAAAAAGTTGGCTAAATAAGTTTTAAACTTATTGACATCTATATTTGCTTATGATAATTTTATATAGATAACCTTTAACCTAAACCGAGAGTTTAGAAAGGAATGCGCAACTTACAGCATATCTATGCCTTCCTTTAGGGAAGGCATTTTTTATGTAATGATTTTTAAAAAAGAAAGAAATATATTATTTTAAGAAAAGTTAGATATTTATCCTTTAAGTTAAAGAAAAGAACAAAAATGAGGAGGAAAAGCATGAAACATTTAATAGATTCTATGGATTTATCCTTAGAAGAACTAGAATCGTTATTTGAACTTGCAAGAGATATTATAAAAGATGAATCAAAGTATAATGAAGTTTGTAAAAATAAAATTATGGGTGCTTTATTTTATGAGCCAAGTACTAGAACAAGACTTAGTTTTGAAGCTGCAATGTTAAGACTTGGAGGCCAAGTGATTGGTTTTTCAGAGGCAAGTTCAAGTTCAGTTTCAAAAGGTGAAAGCATACCTGATACAATACGTACAGTTGGATCCTATGCAGATTTAATTGTAGTAAGACATCCAAAAGAAGGTGCTCCAAGATATGCATCTTTTAAATCACCAGTTCCCGTCATAAACGCAGGAGATGGAGGCCATCAACATCCTACTCAAACACTTACAGATCTCTTAACTATTCGTCAAACAAAGGGTCAACTAGGAAATCAAACTATAGGAATATGTGGAGATCTAAAGTTTGGCCGTACAGTTCATTCTCTTATAAAATCCATATCAAGATATGAAGGAATAAAATTTGTCCTTATCTCACCACCAGAACTAAAGGTACCAGAATATATAAAAAAGGAAATACTTATTAAAAAGAATATACCATTTATAGAGATAGAAACCTTAGAAGAAGCTATGTCAGAGATGGATGTACTTTATATGACTAGGGTACAAAAAGAAAGATTCTTTAACGAGGCTGACTATGTTAGACTTAAAGACACATACATCCTTGATAAAGAAAAGCTAGAATATGCAAAAAAAGACCTAGCAATTCTTCATCCACTTCCAAGAGTAAATGAAATAAGTGAAGAAGTAGACGATGATCCAAGAGCTTGTTACTTTAGACAAGTTAAATATGGAATGTATGTAAGAATGGCACTTATAGCTAATATGTTGGAGGTGGTATAATGCTTTATATAGACAGTATTTCAAAAGGTATAGTAATAGACCATATAAGTCCGGGACGTGGATTTAGAATATTTCAATACCTAGAGCTAGATAAGTCTGATTTCACAGTAGCCTTAATTATGAATGCACCAAGCAAAAAGCAAGGCAGAAAAGATGTAATAAAGATTGAAAACAATATAGACTTAGATTTAAGGGTACTTGGAATTATAGATCCTACAGTTACAGTAAATATTATAAGAAATGAAAAGATTGTAGAAAAAATAAAGTTATCTCCTCCAGAAAAGGTTGAAGGAGTAATAAAGTGTAAGAATCCTAGATGTGTTACTTCTACAGAAAAAAATGTTACCCAGTCATTTAGCCTTTTAGATAAGGAAGAACTTTCTTATAAATGCGATTATTGTGACCATATATTTAATTGGGAGGTATAAAGATTGATGATAGATAAACTCTATAAAGAAGTAGAAGAAAAAGGAAATGTATGTGTGGGACTAGATAGTAGCTTAGACTATATACCTAAGTTTATTAAAGAAAAATATGGGGATATTGACGAAATTATATTTCAATTTAATAAAAGAATAATAGATAAAACTATTGATTTAGCTACAGTATATAAACCACAAATAGCATATTATGAAGCCTACGGTATAAAGGGTTTAATAGCTTATAAAAAGACCTTGCAGTATATAAAAGATATGGGATCTATGTCTATAGGTGATATTAAAAGAGGAGATATAGCTTCTACAGCACAAATGTATGGAAGGGCTCATTTTGATGGAGAATTTGAAGCAGATTTTATAACTTTAAATCCTTATATGGGTATGGATAGTATAACACCTTATTTAAAATATATAGAAGAAAAAGGAAAAGGTGTATTTGTACTTCTTAGAACTTCAAATCCTGGAGCTAAGGACTTTGAATACCTAGATGTAAATGGCGAGCCCCTATATTATAAGGTAGGAGATAAATTAAAAGAACTAGGATCAAAATATAAAGGTAGTTCAGGATATAGTTCTATTGGTGCGGTAGTTGGTGGAACTCATACTGAAGAAGCTTTAGAAATAAGAAATAGATATAAAGATATGTTCTTTTTAATACCTGGATATGGTCATCAAGGAGCAAGAGGTGGAGATGTTGATCTTTATTTAAATAATGGGAATGGTGGAGTTGTAAATTCATCTAGGGGTATTATTATAAATTATAAAAAATATGAGGACGGAGAAGAAAACTTTGATAAATATGCAAGAAAGGCAGTTATAAAGATGAAGGAGGACCTTTTAAATGCTAGAGGGGTATAAGAAACTTAGTATAAAAGCTAATAAAGAAATATCTACTAATATTTTTGAAATAGAACTAGAAATGAAGATAGAAGGAGATATAAAACCTGGCCAATTCTTTATGATAAGAGGTTGGGAAGAGAATGATCCTTTTTTACCTAGGCCTATAAGTATAGCAGGTGTTGGGAAAAATAGTATAACCTTTCTATACGAAGTAAGAGGTAGGGGTACTCATATAATATCTAAGCTAGTAGCGGGTGATAATCTTGATATACTAGGACCACTAGGAAATGGTTTTTCACTGGACAAACCTGGTAAAAAAGCTATAGTATCAGGAGGTATAGGTATAGCCCCTCTTGTTTATCTCCTCAAAAACTTAAGTGGTGAAGTAGACTTTTATGCAGGTTTTAGAAGTGAAGTATATTGGAGAGAAAAAATAGAAAAAGACTCCAATTATGTCTATATTTCAACTGAAGACGGAAGTGTTTGTCATAAGGGATTTTGTGTTGATGACTTTGACCCTAGTAAATATGATGAGGTTTTAACTTGTGGGCCTATGCCTATGATGAAAAGAGTGTTGGAACTTTGTGAAGGAATAGTTCCAGTTCAAGTTTCTATGGAAAGTAAAATGGCTTGCGGTATAGGAGCTTGCCTAGGCTGTACTATAGAAACGCAGGATGGTATGAAAAGAGTATGCAAGGAAGGGCCAGTATTTAATGGAGAAGAGGTGATATTTTAATGGTTAATATGAAAGTTAATATATGTGGTGTAGAATTTAAAAATCCAGTAATAACAGCATCAGGCACCTTTGGATTTGGAAGAGAATATGCCGAATACTTCGACCTATCACGCCTCGGAGGAATTTCTTCTAAAGGACTTACATTAAAGAAAAAAGATGGTAATAAAGGTATAAGACTACACGAAACATCATCTGGGCTTTTAAACTCTATAGGACTACAAAACCCTGGAGTGGATGATTTTATAAAAGAGGAGCTACCATTTATGAAAGAGCAAGATACAGTTATTCTTGCAAATGTGGGGGGAGCTACTATAGAAGAATATTTAGAATCTGTTGAAAAACTAAACCATACAGATATAGATATGATAGAACTAAATATATCCTGTCCAAATGTTAAATCTGGAGGTATGGCTTTTGGAATAAAATGTCCTGACGCCCAAAAGGTTGTAAAGGCAGTAAAGAAAATATGTAAAAAGCCTTTAATAGTAAAATTATCTCCAAATGCAGAAAATATAGTAGATATGGCAATTTCATGTGTTGAGGCTGGTGCAGATGCTCTTTCCTTAGTAAATACTTTTAGTGGTATGGCTATTGATATATATGAAAGAAAGCCTGTTTTTAACAATACTATAGCTGGCCTTTCTGGACCTGGTATAAAACCTATAGCACTTAGAATGGTATATCAAGTGTCAAAAGCAGTAGATGTACCAGTAATAGGTATGGGTGGAATAATGAATTATAAAGATGCCATAGAATTTATAATGGCAGGAGCAGATTTGATTCAAATAGGAAGTGGAAACTTTATAAATCCAAGCTTAAGTCTTCATGTAATAGATGGAATAGAAAAGTTTATGAAGGATCAAGGTATAAAGGATTTAGATGAAATAAAAGGAATAATTGGGAGGGATATATTATGATAATAGATATATTAAAAGAAACAGGAGCACTTTTACAAGGTCACTTCCTTCTATCTTCAGGAAAACATAGTGATGGATATGTACAATGTGCGCAAGTACTTATGCATCCTGAAAAGGCTGAAATAGCAGTAGGAAAAATTGTAGAAAAGCTAGGAAATCTAGAGTTTGATATAGTAGTAGGACCTGCTATGGGAGGAGTTATAGTAAGTTATGAACTTGCTAGGCAGACTGGTAAACCTAGTATATTTGTAGAAAGAGAAGACGGGGAAATGACCCTTAGAAGAGGATTCAAGATAGAAAAGGGACAAAAGGTTCTAATAACTGAAGATGTTGTAACTACTGGAAAATCTGCATATGAAGCTATCAAAGTTGTAGAAGATCATGGTGGAATTGTAGTAGCTATAGCTTCTATAGTAAATAGAAGTAGTGGGGATATAAAATATCCACTATATAGCGCTGTAAAGGTAGACTTAAACACTTATGAAAAAGAGAATTGTCCAATGTGTAAAGATGGAAGTAAGGCTATAAAGCCTGGTAGTAGAAAGATAAAGGCTTAAACTTTTAAAGGAGGTAGCTATGATTTTAATAAAAAATGGTAGACTTATGGATCCTTTAAGTGGAAGAGATAAAATACAGGATATACTCATAAAAGGAGAAAAAATAGTAAAAATAGAAGAATCTATAGAAGCTAAAGAAGAATACAAGCTAATAGATGCAAGTGGACTTATAGTAGCACCTGGACTTATAGATGTACATGTTCACTTTAGAGACCCTGGTGGGACTCATAAGGAAGATTTAGTCACTGGAAGCACTTCAGCAGCAAGAGGGGGCTATACAACAGTTGTATGTATGGCTAATACAAAACCTGTAGTAGACAATGTAGATACACTTAAAACTATACTAGAAAAGACTAAAGATCTTCCTATAGAAGTTCTTCAAGTTTCTACTGTGACAAAGGGTATAGATGGCAAAGACTTAGCAGACTTAAAATCTTTGAGAGATCAAGGGGCAGTAGGTTTTTCTGATGATGGAAAGCCTATTATGGATGTGAGTGTTCTTAAAAAGGCTATGGAAATTTCAAAGGAACTAGATATGCCTATAAGTCTTCACGAAGAAGATCCTTCACTTATAGAAAAAAATGGTATAAATAAATTTTCACCTAGGCTTGCAGAAGATGTTATGGTAAGTAGGGATGTAGCCCTAGCTATATCTATAGGTTCAAAATTAAATATTCAACATATAAGTTCAGGAGTATCAGTTGAAGCTGTAAGATTGGGTAAAAAGATGGGTGCAAATATATTTGCAGAAGTAACTCCTCATCACTTTACTCTAACTGAAGAGGCTTTAGAAAAACATGGCTCGTTAGCAAAAATGAACCCGCCACTTAGAAGTTCTTGGGATAAAGAAAAAGTGATTGAAGGCTTAAAAGATGGCACAATAGATATAATAGCTACAGACCATGCACCACATACTAAAGAGGAAAAAGATGGAGATATTGCCTTAGCTCCAAGTGGTATAGTAGGTCTTGAAACAGCACTTTCCCTAGCCATTACAAAGCTGGTAGATAAAGGTCACTTATCTATGATAGATATGCTTAAAAAACTAACTGTAAATCCAGCTAAGCTTTATAAGCTCGATAGGGGCTATATAAAGGAAAACCATAGGGCAGACTTGGTAATATTTTCTCCGGATGAAAAACATAAAATAGAAGAATTTTCATCTAAATCATGGAACTCTCCATTTTTAAATGAAAGAATGAAGGGTAAAATAAAAATAACTATTTCAAATGGAAATATAGTATATCAAGATTTATAAAACTCAATATTTTTAATTGTAAAATATCGAAATATGTAGTATTATTTAGATATAAGGGTTTGTCCATTTTTAAATAGGACAAACTACTATATCAGCTGGGGCTAAAACTCCCTCTGATACAAGTTTTTAAAACTGGTAGATAGAGGTGAATTAATTGAGAAAAAAAAGAAAAAGAGAACATGTAGAAAATTATTTAAAAACTAGTTTTCAAGGGGACACCCTTTTGAGTGATGTGTATTTAGAGCACAATGCATTGCCAGAACTAAACTTTTCTGAAATAGATACTAAGACAAAATTTCTTGGTAAGACTATAGATTATCCAATTCTTATAAATGCTATGACAGGTGGTACAGAATTTTCTCAAGAGATAAATAAAGAACTATCTCTTTTAGCTAAAGAGTTTAACATAGCTATGGCAGTAGGATCTGAAACTATAGCCGTATGTGAGGATGAAGGATGTAGAGAGTCTTTTAAAATTGTAAGAGAAACAGTAGGAGAGGAAAGTCTAGTTTTTGCTAATTTAAGTGGTAGAGCATCTTTAGAAGATGTAGAAAAAGCACTAGATTTAATACAAGGTGATGCCATTCAACTTCATTTAAACGTAGCTCAAGAGATTGCAATGGAAGAAGGAGACAGAGATTTCTCTGGAGTATATAGCAATATAGAAAATATAGTAAAAAATATAGATAAACCAGTAATTATAAAAGAAGTAGGATTTGGGATATCTAAAGAAGTTGCCCAAAAACTTTATGATATAGGAATAAGATATATAGATATATCAGGTAGTGGAGGAACTAACTTTATTGAGATTGAAAATCTTAGAAACATGAATATAGACTTATCAGAACTATATTCTTGGGGTATACCCACTGCATTATCACTAATAAAATGCAAGGAACTACCCGAAGATTTAAAAATTATATCCAGTGGAGGCATTAAAAATAGTAAAGATATAGTAAAATCTTTAGTATTAGGAGCAGAAGTGGTAGGAATAAGTGGAGAACTACTTTCTTATCTTGTTCACGGTGGATATGACAATGCAAAGAATTACCTTGATGGATTAGTATATAAAATAAAAATGCTTATGATTCTTATGGGCAAGAAAAATATTGAAGAATTGAAGGCTTCAGACTATAAGATAATAGGAGACTTAAAAGATTTAATTTAAGATAAATAAAGAAGGCATGGTGAACTTTTCACCATGCCTTCTTTATATTTATTTTAAAATCCACCGGCACCGCCACCTCCAGCGCCGCCACCTCCGCCACCAGTAAATCCGCCACCTCCACCAAAACTACCTGTGGAAGTAGAAGAAGTGCTTTGGCTGGATCCATAAAAGCTATGATTAAAGGTATCTTCAAATCTAGATCCACCATTTTTATTAGTTAAGAAATAGAGATAACCCCAACCTACTGGATAATATGAACTGGCTATTGAATTTCTAAAACTATTTAAATCCTTCATAGCTAGTTCTAATGCTAGAGCATATATTAAAGCTTTATCATTATTTATATCTACAACTTTATTTCCATGATCCTTAAATTCCTTTTTAAAATCTCTCCAAAGGCTGTATTGGATATAACCTTTATCATTAGTTTTATATAATAGTAATACTCCATATATTAATATAAATATAGCTAATATTAAAGGGATAAGACCATATAAACTTTCAAAAGCTAAAGAAACAATACCTATCACAAAACCTACAATGCTTAGAACTATTAGAAGTACACTAAAAGGTTTTGTTCTCTCGTCATAGTAGTTTCTCATTTGCAAGTCTTTTTTTACAAGTTTATTCCACTCCCTTTGAGAAGTATAAAAATCTTTATAATTTTTCTTTCTATATTTTTCTAAATCCAAAGCAGTAAGACTTTTTCCATCTCCTATATCATTAAATATCCAATCGAGTAAAAAAGATTCTGCAGATGTTAAAGATGCTCTAGTATTTTCTTTCTTTATGAAAATATATTCATTTGAAGTATCTCCATTTTCATCTTCTATATCTTTTATTTCTATATAGTCTTTGGAAGAAAGATAGAATAAGCTTGCCAAAAATGCTCTGGGTGAAACTGCTTTATTCATAAAAAGTGAAAGTTCAGCAGGAGTTATATCATCAGGGTATGGACTTGTCATATTTTCAAATATGTCTTTATTTCTTCTAAATTTATAAAAAGTAAAAAATACTATAGATGTTATAAATAAAGAAAAATAAATAGATATTTTAGTGAGCAAACTGCTTCTCTTTTCTTTTTTTTCTATTTCAGCTTCTTTTTCCTTGGCTAGTAGTTTTTCTTCTTCTATAATGGAATTAAAATCTCCACTTCCTGTATTTTCACTTAAGGGTATATATTCATTTGGAAAAAGTATTCTATTTTCTATAAATTCATCTGGATTAACATCTCGTATTTCTGATTTTATCTTATCATCCGAAAAGTAAATCTTACCTTGACTAGGGCCATGTGCAAATATATTTATTTTATTTCTTTCAAAATTGGGCAGGTGTAGATTAATAGCGAAATAATCAATATGAGTTTCATTTTCTTTACCTAAAAATTTATAGTAAACTTCTCCTGTATCAGAATGTTTGATAGCGACATTTTCAAGTAAATAATTAAGTCTAAATGTCTTTTTTTCATCAGATGATGGGGAAAATATTTGTAATTGTAAATTTTTCTTCTCCTTCTTTCGAGTAAATACGTCCTTATCACCTTTTTTAGCTTCATTTACTTCTTTATAGCTGTTTTCTTCTCCACCGATCATTTCGTATATAGATAGATCTTCAACTGAATCAATTTTTTCTAAAACAATATCTCTATACACTCCGTTAAAGTTACTATCAAAATTAAATGTGATATCTTCAGAAATCTCTAAGTCACCATTTTCATTTACATATGCATCTACAATCCATCTATCTATATTTAAATCATCTGCTGCAAAAGATGCAGGTGAAGATACAATAATAGTTAATAATAAAACAAACAATAAACAAAAAACTCTCTTTTTCAACATAACCTCCTCCTCAAACTCTACTTATTATATCTATACCCGATAAAGAGATAAAATTGTCATAAATTCTTAAAAAAATGTGATTTGTTTTAATTGACTAGATTATGATATAATAACTAAGATATACTACTACAATATGGGGGTGTAAAGTTTGGATTTAAAAGATATAAAAGATTTAATACTAGCAATAGATACAACGAGTATAGAAAAGGTAGAAATAGAAAAAGATGATATAAAAATAAATATATATAAAAACATAGAAAAAGGTAAGCCTGTAAAATCATCTAAAGGAGAAGAAGTTTATCTTTATGAAAATAAAGATGGCTATGGAGATGAAGAAGAAGTAAAGACTCAAGAAAAGATAGACTCTGAAGACTCTTTCATAGTAAAATCTCCTATAGTAGGGGTTTATTACTCTGCTTCTAGTCCTAATTCAGAACCTTTTGTAAAAGTAGGCCAGAAAATAGAAAAAGGCGATACTCTTTGTATTGTTGAAGCCATGAAGATCATGAATGAAATAGAAGCTGAAATGGATGGAGAGATTATAGAAATATATGCCCAAGATGAAGATGTAATTCAATATGGTCAGGCTCTATTAAAGCTTAGGAGGATATAAGAATGTTTAAAAAGATACTTATTGCAAATAGAGGTGAAATAGCTGTTAGAATCATAAGGACCTGTAGAGAGATGGGAATAAAAACAGTTTCTGTATATTCAGAAATAGATGAAGACTCTATACACGTTCATATGGCAGATGAATCTATTTGTATAGGGCCTAGTAAAAGCCAAAAGAGTTATTTAAATATAAACAATATAATATCTGCAGCTATTACAACAGGTGCTGAAGCTATTCATCCTGGATATGGGTTTTTATCAGAAAGTTCTTCCCTTGCAAAGGCATGCGATGAAAATGGCATAAACTTTATAGGTCCTAAAAAAGAACATATGGAAGTTATGGGCAATAAATCCATGGCAAGAAAGACTATGATAGATGCAGGCGTACCAGTAGTGCCAGGTTCTAAAGAAGCTACAAATGATGCAAAAAAAGGACTTCAAATAGCACTTGAAGTTGGTTTTCCACTTATGGTAAAAGCTTCTAGTGGAGGCGGCGGACGTGGTATGAGAATAGTTTATAACAAAGAAGAATTTGAGGGAAAATTCAACATGGCAAAATCAGAATCAGAAATTAGTTTTAATGATGATTCTATGTATATAGAAAGATTTGTAGAAAACCCACGACATATTGAATTCCAAATATTAGGTGATAAACATGGCAATATAGTTCACTTAGGTGAAAGAGACTGCTCACTTCAAAGAAGAAATCAAAAAGTTTTAGAAGAAGCACCTTGTAGTGTTATGAGCGATGAACTTAGAAAAAAAATGGGGGATACTGCTATTCTTGCGGCTCGTTCAGTAGGATATGAAAGTGTTGGAACTATTGAATTTTTACTTGATAAGGATGATAATTTTTACTTTATAGAGATGAATACTAGAATACAAGTAGAACATCCTATCACAGAAGAAATAGTAGAACTTGATCTTATAGAAGAACAAATACGAGTAGCATTTGGTGAGAAGTTAAAGTTTACTCAAGAAGATGTCAAGATAAATGGTCATGCTATAGAATGTAGAATAAATGCTGAAGATCCTGAGAAAAACTTTAGACCATCACCTGGAACTATAGAAGGATATTTTGCACCAGGGGGATATGGTGTTAGGGTAGATAGCCATATATATAATGACTATACAATCCCACCTACTTATGACTCTATGATAGGAAAAATAATAGCATGGGGTAAAAATAGAGAAGAAGCTATAAATAGGATGAAAAGAGCATTGGACGAGATGGTTATTTTGGGAGTAAAAACTAATATAGAATTTCAAAAATCTATCTTAAACAATGAGAGATTTTTAAAAAATAATATAGATACTTCCTTTATAGAAAAAGAAATATTCGACCAAAAGAAATAGGAGGTAGAGAATGTTAAAGGATTTCTTTAATAGAAAAAAATATGCCGAAATAGGTATAGAAGAAAAAAAAGATAAAGAAAAAACTTTAAAAACTGAACAGATAAAAACTGAACAGATAAAAACTGAAGGAGTAAAAACTAAAGAAGGACGTATAAAGGATAATACTTCTCATGATAAGCTTAAGGATTCTAGACTTGATGCTAGACAAAGAATAAAAAGTATAATAGATGAAGATACATTTATAGAATATGATAGAGAAATAAAAACAACAAATCCCTTAGACTTTCCTGACTATATGGAAAAGATAGATATTGCAAAGGAAAAGTCGGGAGAAAGTGAAGCAGTTGTTTCGGGAGAAGGAACTATAGATGGTAGAAAAGTTATTATATGTGTTATGAATCCTAATTTTATGATGGGAAGTATGGGTTCTGTAGTAGGAGAAAAGATAACACGTGCTATTGAAAAAGCTGAAGAGAAAAGACTTCCTCTTATAATATTTACAGCATCTGGAGGAGCAAGGATGCAAGAAGGAATACTTTCTCTAATGCAGATGGCTAAAACTTCAGCAGCTATAGGTAGGTTAAAAGATAAGGGAGTACCTTATATATCAGTACTTACTGATCCTACAACTGGAGGAGTTACTGCAAGTTTTGCTATGCTTGGGGATATTATACTTTCAGAACCAGGTACACTTATTTGTTTTGCAGGTCCCAGGGTTATAAAGCAGACTATAAAACAGGATTTACCTAAGGGTTTTCAAAGAGCTGAGTTTTTACTCGAAAAAGGATTTATAGATATGATAGTTGATAGGGAAGAGTTAAAAGATATGATTTCACATATATTAAAACTTCATCCAGTGGGTGGTGAAATAGATGGCTAATATGTTAGAAGGCGAAAAGCCAATATTAGAACTAGAAGAAAAAATAAAGGAACTTACAGAGTTCTCCAAAGAAAATGAAGTTGATTTAAAAAATGAAATATATATATTGAAAAGAAAAGTTACTCAGATGAAAAAGAAACTTTATGAAAATCCTACTTCTTGGGAAAGAGTAAATATAGCAAGATTTAAGGAAAGACCAACTACACTTGCCTATATAGATAGGTTTATAGATGGTTTTATAGAGTTTCATGGCGATAGATATTTTGGAGATGATCCTGCAATAGTAGGCGGTATAGGTATGTTTGAAGGAAGACCTGTTACCGTTATAGGTCATCAAAAAGGAACAAATACTAAAGAAAATATAATAAGAAACTTTGGTATGGCAAGCCCAGAGGGATACAGAAAAGCTATAAGACTTATGAAACAAGCTGAAAAGTTTAATAGACCTATAATTACATTTATAGATACTTCTGGCGCCTTTTGTGGAATAGGTGCTGAAGAAAGAGGGCAGGGTGAAGCTATAGCCTTAAACCTACTAGAAATGAGTAGGTTAAATACACCTATTATCTCAATAGTGATAGGTGAAGGTGGAAGTGGCGGGGCCCTAGGCCTTGGTGTAGGAGATAGGGTTGCTATGTTAGAAAATGCTATATACTCAGTTATATCACCAGAAGGACTTTCTTCTATACTTTGGAAAGATTCTGC
>NZ_JBQDAA010000002.1:0-11631 GCF_052089545.1 Tissierella sp.
CTTTATGTACTTGGGGATACAATGGTAGTTGGTAGGGCTCTTGGAGGACAAGGACTTGCCGCATTAAACGTGTCTATTCCAATAAATAATGTATTTAATGGAATGGGCCTTTTATTTGGGATAGGAGGATCTACTGCCCTATCTATAAGTAAGGGACAAAGGGATGAGGAAAAACTAAATGATATTTTTTCCAAGTCTATGATAATGGCATTTATAGTAGGAGCTATCCTTACATTTATAAGAATATTTTTCCTAGATGAGTTTGCTATCTTATTGGGAGCATCTGAAAATACCTTCCAAATGGCTAGGGACTATTTAGGAGTTCTTATGAGCTTTTCTATGGCTTTTTTACTAAATGTTTCCTTAACAGTATTTGTAAGAAATGATGGAGCACCTAGACTTGCAATGGCAGGAATGCTTACAGGAAGCATTATGAATGTAATTTTAGACTATGTATTTGTATATATCTTTGGTTGGGGTATGGCTGGAGTAGGATTTGCCACAGGCTTATCCCCTGTTATAGGCTTAATCATACTTAGTGTTCATTTTATAAGAAAAAAGAATGACATACACTTTATAATACCTAAGCCAAATTTTAAAACTATAAGAAGAATAATAGCAAATGGAGCGCCAAGTTTTATAGTTGAACTTTCAGCAGGTATTGTAATATTCGCCTTTAATATAGCCCTGTCAGGCATATCAGGCGATGTGGGTATAGCAGCTTACAGTATTATAGCTAACTTATCACTAATATTTGCAGCTATATTTATAGGGGTAGGCCAGGCAGTCCAGCCTATAGTAAGTTATAACTATGGTGCTGGAAGAATGGAAAGAGTATATGATACAGCTAAACTTGCTATATATACATCTTTAGGGCTGGGACTTTTGTTTTATGGACTAGGACTTTTTTTCCCGGAATTTTTAGTGTCCTTATTTATAAAAGCAGATGTAGAACTTTTAAATATGGCAGTTAGAGGTATAAGGTTTTATTTTCTAGCATTCATATTAATGGGAGTAAATGTTGCCTTAACTTCCTTTATTCAATCTAAAGAATATGCAAGAGTGTCTTTAATAATCTCGCTTCTTAGGGGATTTATATTGATACTTGTAATTCTATTTATACTGCCAAGATTTATAGGGATAGATGGGGTTTGGTTAACTCTTCCTATAGTAGAACTTTTAACAACGATAATAGCCCTATTTTACTTTGAAAAATATAGAAATGCTGTAGTATATAGTATTAAAGAGATTAGGTCCTAAACTATACAAATAGTTGGAGTAAGAACTTTATTTATTATTTCATAACTAATCTTATATTAAATGGGTATCCTTTATTTAAATAAGAAGTTAAAATTTATTTAAAAACCTAAGAGGAGATCTTATGAAAAGAGAAGGATTTTTAAAAGATATATTTATATGTTCACTTGGAGCTTTTGGTGGACCAGAAGCCCACTATGGGGTTATAACAGACCAACTTGTCATAAAAAAAGAATATTTAGATGAAAAAGAACTTGTAGAACTTATAGCGCTTTGCACAATGCTTCCGGGGCCAACAAGTACTCAAACTATAGTTTCCATAGGATATAAGGTTGGTGGACCTAAACTAGCATTTTTAACTATGCTCGTATGGGCTCTTCCTGTAATAGTTTTGATGACCATGCTTTCATTTTTATATAAATTTTTAGATTCAGTGAACCTATCCCATGATATATTAAGATATATTGGGCCTATGGCAGTAGGTTTTATCATAGTAGCAGCATATCGTATAGGTAAAAAAGTTATAGTAGATAAGATGACTTTTTTTCTTTTATTATTTGGAGGAGTGACCACTTACTTTTTCAGAAAATCTATTGTATTTCCAATAGTCTTAATTATAGGTGGAGTAGTTAGTATAGTTTTCTCAAAAGAAAAGGATCTCTGGAATCGAGTAAGGTTAAATCCTCCTTGGATATATTTTCTTATATTTCTTATATTTGCTGGAGGAAGTATAGCACTATCATTTTTATTTAATAATATTATAATAAATTTGTTTGAAAGTTTTTATAAGTATGGTTATTTAGTTTTTGGAGGAGGACAAACTGTTGTCCCTCTTATGATAACAGAACTTGTAGATATAAAAGGATATATGACAAGTGGAGAGTTTTTAACAGGTTACGGCCTAGTACAAGGTTTGCCAGGACCTATGTTTAGTTTTAGTGCCTATGCTGGAGGCATGGCAGCTAGAGGAAACTATATTGTTCAAATAATAGGATCCTTAGTAAGTAGTATAGCTATATTTTTACCTGGCTTACTCCTAATTTATTTTATATATCCTATATGGGAAAACTTAAAAAGCATAAAAGGTATAAAAATATCCTTAAAAGGTATAAATGCTGTGGCTGGAGGGCTAATTGCAGCATCTGCATTTAGCCTCATGCAAAAAAATGGATTTGCAATAGATAATATATTGATTGTAATATTTACAAGTTTACTTTTATTTACAAAGAAACTTCCAGCACCAGTCATAGTTGTAATTGTATTAGTAATTGGATTTTTATTTTAATAGAAAGGGGATAGTATGGAACTTAAAGGTAAATATGGAAAGGCTAAAGTGTTTACTGATGACTTAGAAAAAGGAGCAAAAGATCAGATAATAAATTTATTAGATCAAGAATTTGTTGAAGGGGCAGATGTAAGGATAATGCCAGATGTCCACCAAGGAAAGGGTAGTGTAATAGGTTTTACAGCTGATTTAAAGGATAAGGTAATTCCTAATATTGTAGGTGTAGATATTGGATGTGGAGTTTTAACTGTGGAACTTGGAGATAAGGAAATTGACTTTAAAAAACTTGATAATATTATAAAGCAAAAAGTTCCAGCAGGTAGCAGTGTCCACAAAGGAAGAAAAACAAGATTTGAAAAGGCAGAAGATTTAACTGTATTTAGAGAATTAAAAAACACCAAGAGAATAGACAGAAGTATAGGAACACTCGGGTCTGGCAATCATTTTATCGAGGTTGGAGAAGATAGTGAAGGTAAGAAATATATGGTTATCCACTCTGGTAGTCGAAATCTTGGAAATCAAATAGCAAAAATTCATCAAGAATATGCTATAGATCTTTGTAGCGGTAAAGAAGAATATTATGAAAGAAAAGAGAAACTTATAGAAGATTTTAAAGCTCGAGGAAAAAGAGATGATATAGAAGGAGCTTTAAAAAAGCTTAAAAGAGAATATAGTGGTCAAAAGCCAAGTCTTCCAAAAGATTTATGTTATTTAACTGGAAAATTTCGTGAAAACTATATTCATGATATGAAAATAGCTCAAGAATATGCAAGTTTAAATAGAAAAACTATGGCTGAGAATATATTAAAGGCTATGTTTGATAAAGATTTGGAAGACTATTCGCACTTTGAAACAGTTCACAACTATATAAACTTTAAAGACAATATTATAAGAAAAGGTGCCATATCAGCATATGAAGGTGAAAATGTACTCATTCCTATTAATATGAGAGATGGTTCTATAATAGGTAAAGGCAAGGGAAATAAAGACTGGAACTACTCAGCGCCACATGGAGCGGGAAGACTTTTAAGTAGAACTGAAGCAAAACAAAAATTAAGTCTAGATAAATTTAAAGAAACTATGAAAGGAATATATTCAACTTCTGTAAATAAGTCTACACTTGATGAAAGTCCCGATGCTTACAAAGATATAGAAGATATATTAGATTCTATGGGTGAGACTGTAGATGTTATAGATATAATAAAACCTGTTTATAACTTTAAAGCTTAAGAATAACTGCCTTTCAACCATCTTATTGTTTAATTATAAGAAAGAGGGTATATATTGTAGTGAAGGATGTTACTTTAAAATAATTAAAAATGAAAAATGAAAAATGAAAGGGGACAATTATGAAAAATCAAGAACTTTTAAGGAAAGAACACGAAGCAGTAAGAAATAAAGTCGGATTTTTCGACTTTGCTCATGACATTTTAGAGGTGACAGGAAAAGACGCGGAGAAGTTTTTAGACTATATTTGTGTAAACGTTATCAGTGAATTAGAGCCTAAATCAGCTTCTTATACGACTATACTAAATAAGGATGCAGATGCTTTAGATGATGTAATAGTATTTTACCATGGTGGCGACAAATATTGGATAACAACTTTATTTATGGAAGAACTTCAAAAGTGGGTTAACAAGCATGTCGGAGACATGGATGTTAACTTTAAAGATGTAACTGAAGAGACAGCTCTGTATTCAGTTCAAGGTCCAAAATCAAATGAAGTTTTAAACGATCTTTTAAAAGATAAGGTAGATGATTTAGGATACTTTGAATTCAAAGATACAAAATTAGACGATATAGATGTTATAGCTTCTAGAACAGGATTTACTGGAGAATTAGGATATGAGTTATATTTCCATCCTAAATATACAGATAAAATAGTGGCGGGATTAAAGGAAAAAGGTAAGGCTTATGGTATAGAAGAAATAACAACAGATGTAACTCTTACAAGTCTTCCTACTGAGAAAGGCTATATTACAGTTGATGACTTTGAAGGAGCAAACCCAATAGAGCTAGGGCTTGATTGGTCAGTAGATTGTGATAAAGACTTTATAGGTAAAGATAAACTTTGTGTACTAAAAAAGGAAGGACCAAAGAGAAACCTTTTAGGATTTACAGTAGAAAAAGAAACAGATGAAGTAGAAAAAGGTGACAAGATAAAATTAAATGGTGAAGAAGTTGGAGAGGTTACAACCTACACTTATGGATTTACTGTAGAAGAGTATATTGGATATGCTCTAGTAGATGCAAAAGCTAAAAAAGGTGATAAGGTACAAATTGTAACTTCTAAAGGAGAAGTTGAAGGGACTCTTCAAGAAAGAATGTTCTATGATCCAAAAGGTGAAAGAGTAAGAGCTTAAGTATTTTAACTAAGAAAGTGCTCCCTTATGGTAAACAGGTTAAATAAAATCTGATACCTAGGGAGCATTTTTCTTGTTTACTATAATTATTAATTAAAAATAAAAACTTCTACAAAATTACATTTCAAAAACTACTTTATTTTTACCAGTCTTTTTAGCATAATACATTCTTTGATCTGCTATTTTAACTAAGTCATCTATTAGTATTTTATTTTTTTCCATTTCAGTACAGCTAGAAATACCAGCACTAAAAGTAAGATTGATATCTTGTCCATCAAAATTAAAGGTTTTATTTCTAATAATATTTAAGATTCTTCCTACGACTAAACTACTTTCTTTTCTATTTATATTATTTAAAATGAGAATAAATTCCTCTCCACCATATCGGCCTAATAAATCATAAGGGCGTAAGTTTTCATCAATAACCTCTGTAAATGATTTTAAAATATAGTCACCAGCTTGATGTCCATAGTTATCGTTTATGTCTTTAAAATTATCTATATCAATTATAGATATGGAAAATATTTTTTTAATCCTCTTATATTCTTCAATAATTTCTTTTGCCCTATCAAAGATATGTCTACGATTATATGCATTAGTAAGTGCATCACGGTTTGACATATCAAGGATTTTTCTCTCATACTCTACTCTTTCAGTTATATCACGACCGGAAACATATATAACATCTTCATATGAATTAACTCTCCATTCAATATACATATATTTCTTATCTTTATTTAGGATTCTATTGACTATGTGAACAAATTTTTTGCCACTTTTAAGATCTTGCAAAACGGATATTGTTTTTTTAATATCTTCCTTATGGAGGAAATTTACTACATTAGTTCCATTTAGTTCATCTCTTGTGTGACCTAATATATCTTCCCAGGCTTTATTTACTTTTAAAAAGTTTCCATTCATATCTAAAAGACAAAGTAAATCTAAATTTATGGTGAAAAACCTTTCAAGTTCCAAAGATTGTTCGTGTTTTTCTGTTATATCTATATGTGTCCCAATCCAACGATAGGGTCTATTATTAGAGTCTCTAAGGATTTTTCCACGGCTTAAAATCCAATACCAATTACCATCTTTATGTTTTAGTCTATGAATAACATTGTAATGTTTGGTTTTCGCGTCGATATGATCATTTAAGGCTTTAATAATTATATCGCTATCATCTGGATGCCATAAATTGACCCAGGCTTCAAACGAATTTTCTATTTCATGATCCTTATATCCTAAAATAGTTTTCCACATAGGAGATAAATACATAGTTTTATTTACCATATCGATATCCCAAAGACCAGCTTCAGTTACATTTAAGGCTAGGAGAAATCTTTTTTCATTTTCTTTTAATTTTTTTTCAGCTTCTTTTCTAATAGTTATGTCTGAATGAGTTCCAAACATTTTAATTGGATTTCCGTCTTTGTCTCGCTTTGTAATCTTACCTTTATCATGAACCCATATCCATTTACCATTTTTATGTCTTAACCTTATCTCACTTTCGTAATATGAAGTATCCCCATTTAGATATTTATTTAACTTAATCTTTGCAAGTGATAAATCTTTATGATGTGAAAAGGTCTTCCAATTTTCAAAGTTTTGTGGCTGTATTTCTTCTAGAGTATAGCCAAGCATTTTAGCCCATTGTTCATTTACTAGAATCTCATCTTTTTGAATATCCCATTCCCATGTTCCAAGGTTTGTCCCTTCAATTATATTAGTGAGTTTTTGACACTTATCTTTTGCAGCTCTTATAAGCTCATCTATATCTGCTATGCTTTCAAATATATTGTCTATATCTTTATTGAAGCTTTTGAAACCTTCCACAAAATATTACCTCCATTCACTATAATAATAGCTAGAAAGTTAGATATATTTACTATCAAAAGTAGAGATATTTAATAAATCTTTTTTACTCTTCCAACTTTTCCATCTTCAAGCCTAACCTTTATTCCATGGGGATGGGTTTGGGATTTTGTAAGTATATCCTGTACAATACCTTTTGTTAAAATACCTGTCCTTTGATTTTGTTTTTCTACTATATCAACTTGGCTACCAGCTTTTATATTTTTTCTAATATTTCCATCCATTTATCTATCTCCTTTTTAAATTTATTATAAAAAAGGTGAGGCAAAACCTCACCTATTAGAATTAATCTTTTAATTTAAAGTTAAAACCTTGATCTCCTATAACATTTAAAATACCACTTCTCTTTTTATTTTCACCTTTAAGTCGAGATACAACCTGCTTGCTAAATTCATCAAGGGGTTTTGATGTATCCCTTAGATCGTAATAAGTTTTCATCTCTTTATCATATTCCCTGATAGATTCCAAATAGTCATCTTGAATTTTGTAAGTATTTTCAAATACTTTAAGGGATAAATCCATTCTAGGCTTAAGCTGAGGAGCTTGATCAGGATATCCAAATCCTAATCCCACTATAGGAAATGTAAGTTCTGGAAGTTCTAATAGATCAATCACAGCTTGACTATCATTTAGCATACTTCCAAGATATACTGCACCCATTCCTAAAGATTCAATAGCAACCACCATATTTTGACAGGCTATAGCACCATCTGTAAAACCTTGAAAAAATTTATCCATATCATTACCGTTATTAATACCTTCACCCATAGCCTGGGATATTTTAGCATTTCTAAAACCATCAACTATAAATAATAATAATTCAGGAGCTGTTTCCACATATGGTTGGTTACATATTTCACTTAGTTTTTTTCTTTTTTCCTTGTCTGTTATACGAATGATACTATATGATTGCATAGCTACACTTGAAGAAGTTCGATTTGCAACTTCAAAAAGAGTATTTAAAGTATCCTTATCAACCTTCTTGTCTTTAAATGCTCTAATACTTTTATGATTTAATTGTACTTTAATGGTCTTGTTCAAAAAATCCTTCCTTTCAAATAGAATACACCTTTATAATATATTACCACTTATTCAAAAAAATAAACAACATGAACCTAGTTAAATATAGATTTCATGCTGTTTTATAGATTTTATCTTATATTTATATTTTTAACTCCAGGTAGAAATATATTCAAAATCTTTATACTCTCTAGGCTTTTTTAATACAGTAAAGTTTCCGTTTATACCGTTTTTCTCTAAAGTATGCTGAAAATGGTACATAGCTATTCCCATATCTATCATCTGTATATCGTAGTCTAAGCTTTTAGCATAATTTTTAGTTCTTTGTAAGTAAAAATGGAAATTTTTATCTACCTTTACTATTCTCCAAGGCTGTTTATTGGAAGCGGAAGGACCTATTCTAACCATGTCTAGTGCTTTTTTAAAGTCACTAAGGTTGTAAAGGTCTAAAGGTTCTAAACTTTCGTTAAAAAACAATTCATCAAAGTCTAGTCTCTTATCAGATTTTGCTAAAGTTCTCATAGATTTTTCTTTAAAGCTCATTTTCTCTTCAATAAATCCAATAGGAGTCATAACTAGCAATCTTTCTTCTTCTTTTAAATTCATAGCTTTAAAAAACGCAGATCTTTTAAAAGTACCACCAAGCCAACATGTTCCAATATCTAAAGAGGTTAAAAAAATTATTATTTTTTCAAATAAGAAGCCTAGTTCTACCAAATTTCCTTCCTTTAATAGAACACCCCCTATATAAGTGTTTGCACCTTTAATAACTCCATAAGTTCCTACCTTACCGCTAATATTGGAATCGATTATAGGAAATTTATACTTACCACTATATTCTTTCTCAAGTTCAACTAGGAAATTTTCAATTTCTAGTCTTAAATCTCCCACTATTTTTTCGTCTTTAAAGGTTCTAACAGATCTTCTTTTTTCTATCCATTTCATATTTATCACCTATATATATAATATCCAAAATAATCCACTTCAAGCAGAAAAATAATATATATGATTTAATTATTTAAAATAAAATAGTAAAAAAGGAGAAAGTATGATAATATTTAATCAAAGCAATTTTAAAAATAAAAATAGCTAGGAGTGGAATAATTGAGACCAAAATTAATGGAAGAAATTGAAGCTTTAAGAGGGTTAAATTCAGTAAAGATAAAAGAAGCACATGAAAATGGTGAAAAAGTAGTTGGAATGTACTGTGTGTTTTCACCTTCAGAGATAGCAATAGCAGCGGGAGCAATACCTGTAACTCTTTGTGGAACTACACAAGAGCCTATAGAGGCTGCAGAAAGGGAATTACCTAGAAACCTTTGTCCCCTTATAAAATCATCTTATGGATTTGCTATAACTGACAAATGCCCATATTTTTATTTTTCAGATGTACTTTTGGCAGAAACGACTTGTGATGGTAAGAAAAAAATGTATGAGCTTATGGGTGAAATAAAACCTATGCATATAATGAATCTTCCCCAAACTGCTGAAGGTGAAGAATCATTAACATTTTGGGAAAATGAAATGAAAAAATTTAAAGAATTCTTAGAAGATGAATTCAAGGTAGAAGTAACAGATGAAAAACTTAGAGATGCAATAAAACTTATGAATAGAGAAAGAATAGCTATGAGACGTTTACATAAATTAAATGCTCACAAACCAGCACCTATTTCTGGTATGGATATGATGGTTGCACAATGGTTAAAAGGATTTAATGTAGATAGAGAAGAAGGAATAAAAACTATTGAAAGCCTTATAGAAGAGGTAGAAGAAAGAATGGGAAAAGGTATTTTTGCCTATAAGGAAGATGCGCCTAGAATAGTTCTTACTGGATGTCCTACAGGAGTTGGTGGAGCAGATAAGCTTGTTAGAGCCTTGGAAGAAGCAGGAGCTAGTATTGTAGCCTTTGAAAACTGTACAGGTTATAAAGGACTAGATGTATTGGTAGAAGAAGATGAAAGTGCAGACCCTCTTCATTCACTTGCTAAAAAATACTTATCAACACCTTGTTCTTGTATGACTCCAAACAATAGTAGACTTGATCTTATAAAAAGACTTGCAGACGAATATAGTGCAGATGCCGTTGTAGATTTAACTTGGCAAGCATGCCATACTTACGCAATAGAATCTTTTACTGTTAAAAAATTTGTAGAAGAAGAACTGGCTCTTCCATTTATACAAATAGAAACAGACTATTCCGATTCTGATACTGGACAAATTAAAACTCGTGTAGAGGCCTTTGTGGAAACAATTCAAATGAATAAGGTATTAGCTTAAAGAGGTGAAAAGATGTATTATGTAGGAATAGATATAGGCTCTACTGCTACAAAGGTATCAGTTTTTAAAGATGATAAATTAAAAGAAAATTATAATTTAAAAACTGGCTGGAGCAGTTTAGAAGTTTCAAAAGAAATATTAGAAATACTTGAAAAAGATCATATAAAAAAAGATGATATGAAAGTAATTGCAACTGGATATGGAAGAATTTCTGTACCATATGCAAATAAACAAATAACGGAAATAACTTGTCATGCTAAAGGTGTAGACTATCTTATAGGAAAAGATTCAACTATTATAGATATAGGTGGTCAAGATACAAAGATTATAAGTCTTAAAAATGGTATAGTAACAGATTTTACTATGAATGATAAATGTGCAGCAGGAACTGGTAAGTTTATGGAACTTATGTCAAATACCTTAGGAGTATCTATAGATGAGATGTGCAAGATGGCTCTTAGTGGAGAAGATATAAGTATCTCAAGCATGTGTACAGTTTTTGCTGAATCAGAGGTTATATCACTTATAGGAAGCGGTAAGGATAGGGAAAGTATATCAAGAGGTATAGTAAACTCCATAACTGAAAGAGTATCTTCAATGCTCTTTAAACATGGTGCTAGGGACGAGATTTATTTAACAGGAGGACTTTGTGAAGTAGAGGATTTTAAAACTTTACTATCTGAGAAAATAGAAATAGATATAAAGACAGATCCATTAGCAAGATATGCAGGCTCTATAGGGGCAGCTCTCTTAGCTCAAAATTTAAAATAATATGATAAAGGCGCAATCTTAAAATTAATATACAATTTGAGATTGTGCTTTTATATTATTAAGTTAAGACATAAAAGCTTAAATTTTCATAAGCTTTTAAATTGGGTATATCAATATATAAAGATAAGAGTAAATATGCACTTAAAGGAGGATAAAAATGAAACATTTAATAATCTATGTAAATCCAGATGAAAAAAGCTTTTCTCATGAAATAAAAGAATATGTAAAAAACTTTTCATTAGATCAAGGTCATGAAATAGAAGTACGGGACTTATATAAGGTGAATTTTAATCCGGTTCTTTCTTTAAAAGAGTTACAAATGTTAGAAAAAGATGAATTACCAAAAGATGTAAAAAAAGAACAAGAATACCTTGAATGGGCTGATTTTATAACCTTTATCTATCCTATATGGTGGCAGATACCAGCTATGATGAAGGGCTACTTTGATAGGGTCTTCTCCTATGGTTATGCTTATATATTAGAAGATGACCAACCTAAGGGACTTCTTCCTAAAAAGAAGGTACTGAAATATAATCCTATGGGAACTCCAAGAGATATATATGAGAAAAATGGATTAAGAAAGGCTTATGAAAAAGCTATAGATAAAGGTATTATAGAATCTACTGGTTTAAAAATAGTAGACAGTATACTTTTTGGTGGCAATCCCAGAGACCATAATAGTTTAAGAAAAAAATATCTAGAGGAATTAGAAAGCAGTTTAAATAAAGCCTTTGACTAATGAGTCTAGGTTTATTTATAATTTATTTAACCATAAAAATAGACAATAAA
>NZ_JBQDAA010000002.1:11641-34821 GCF_052089545.1 Tissierella sp.
GACAACTGAAAAAGCATGGAATTTGTCATCCTGAGTAAAACGAAGGATCTTAAATCTATTGAAAACACGAGATTCCTCACTAGGTTCAGAATGACACAATAGAAAGTTTTATCTTTTTCTAGGGCTCTCTAAATTATCATGATAAATCTGAGCTTAGTTTATGGCAGAAATAATTAGAGAAATTAGTATTGACATTTATTTAGAATTGTTATACAATTCTAAATAATTAAATAATCATTGGTAGAGGAGCACTTTACAAATAGTAGTATCTGATTGAAGACCTTCGCAAGGTTATGTTAGATATAAAAGGTGTAGGTGCCGAAGGCGATTAAGGCGTAAAATCGTACTGGCGAGGCGAAATAAGATTCGTTTTGTTGTTGCATTATTTGCAAAGAGCTATCCTATTAAATAATAAGTTTAAAACTTATTATTTAAAAAGATAGACTTTGGTCTATCTTTTTTTTTAGCTTTTTACCATCTATTTAAAAATTATAAGGAGAGATTGATATGAAAAATACAATTTTTAAAGGAGCAGCTACGGCTATTGTTACCCCATTTAATAAAGATGGTATTGATTATGAAAGTTTTTCTAAACTTGTTGAATGGCAAATAGAAGAAGGTATAAATGCTATAGTTGTATGCGGTACAACTGGTGAGGGTTCAACACTATCAGATGAAGAGCATAAGAGTGCTATTAAATTTGTAGTTGATAAGGTAAATAAAAGAGTGCCTGTTATAGCAGGTACTGGAAGTAACGATATTGCATATGCAATAGAACTTACAAAATTTGCATGTCAAGCAGGCGCTGATGCAATGCTTGTCGTTACACCATACTACAATAAGGCAACTCAGAATGGTCTTATTGAAGTATTTACAAAGATTGCAGATGAAAGTACAAAACCTATTATTTTATATAATGTTCCATCTAGAACTGGTGTCAATATAGAGCCAAAAACTTGTCAAGCGTTAGCAGAACACCCAAATATAGTTGGAATCAAAGAAGCAAGTGGAGATATTTCTCAAATAGCTAAAATCGCTCAGCTTTGTGGAGATAAAATAGATATATATTCAGGAAATGATGATCAGATAGTTCCTATAATGTCTCTTGGAGGTACTGGCGTAATATCTGTATTATCAAATATTATGCCTAGGGAGACAGTTCAAATGTGTCATAAGTTTTTTTCAGGTGATGTAGGTGCAAGTCTTAGTATACAACTCAAGCTATTACCACTTATAAATTCATTGTTTTCTGAAGTCAATCCAATACCAGTAAAAGCTGCAGTATCATCTATTGGATTTGGTGAAAATTATTTAAGACTTCCTTTAACACCAATGGAAGATGCAAATAAGAAAAAAATGATAGATTTAATGTTAGAACAAGGGATTGAATTAAAGTAGGGGGTAAAGGGATGAAGGTAATTATCAATGGTTCAAATGGAAGAGTAGGGCAAGAAATAAAGCAACTATTATTAGAAGGGTATAGAAGTTCTCAATTAGCTGCAGCTGTAGATAGAAATAATACAAGATTTCCTAAATCTCTTCTATTTAAACGATTAGATGATTTTGAGGGTGAGGCTGACTGTATTATTGATTTTTCAAATCATTTGGGCACAAAGAACTTAAGTGAATATGCTCTTAGAAGGAAAATACCACTTGTAATAGCAACAACTGGGCAGACTGATGAAGAGTTAGATCTTATTAAAAAGGCTAGCAAAGATATTCCTATATTTTTATCAGCTAATATGTCTTTAGGAATTGCACTACTTTTAGAACTTGCTAAAATGACTGTAAAAATGATGCCTGATGCTGATATAGAAATAATAGAAAAACATCACAATAGAAAACTTGATTCACCAAGTGGAACGGCCCTTCTTATAGGGGATGAAATTAAGAAAGTAAGAAAAGAGGCAAAATATATTTTTGGTAGAAGTGGCAAAAAGAAGAGAGAAAAGGATGAAATCGGAATTCATGCCATACGTATGGGAAATATAGTGGGTGAACACGAAGTTATAGTAGCTACTGATACTCAGACAATAACATTGAAACATGAGGCCCATAGTAAAGCATTATTTGCTGAAGGTGCAATTGTTGCAGCGGAGTTTTTAATAGACCAAGAGGCTGGCTTATATGGGATGAAAGATTTAATAGTTTAGTTTTAGATAAAGGAAGTGATTATTAATGAGAATTGGAATTTTAGGATATGGAAATCTAGGAAAAGGTGTTGAATGTGCCATAAGGAACAATCCAGATATGGAGCTTGCGGGTGTGTTTACAAGAAGGAATCCTGAAAGTATAAAGATTCAAACAAAAGGTGTAAATGTTTATTCAGCTGATGACATGATAAAGATGAAAGACAATATAGATATTATGATTATTTGTTGTGGCAGTGCTACTGATTTACCAACTATGACCCCGGAGACGGCAAAACATTTTAATGTAATAGACAGTTACGATAAACACAAAAATATTCCACAACATTTTAAAAATGTAGATAAAGCTGCTAAGCAAGGAGATAATATAGCATTTATTTCAGTGGGTTGGGATCCAGGTATGTTTTCTTTAAATAGACTTTTTGAAAATGCAATATTAACTAATGGAAAAGATTATACATTTTGGGGAAAAGGTGTTAGCCAAGGTCATTCTGACGCTGTGAGGAGAGTTGATGGTGTATTAGATGCTAAACAATATACTATACCTATAGACTCTGCTTTAAACTCTGTAAGAAGTGGTGAAAATCCTGAACTTACAGCTTACACTTCCCATACTAGAGAATGCTTTGTAGTAGCTGAAGAAGGAGCTAACCTTGAAAAAATCGAAAAGGAAATCAAGACAATGCCGGCTTACTTTGAAGACTACGACACTAAGGTTAAGTTTATAACAAAAGCAGAATTAGATAGGGATCACGCAAATATTCCCCATGGGGGTTTTGTAATTAGAAGTGGTAAAACTGGTTGGAACAATGGAAACAATCAAATTATCGAATATCGTTTAAAACTTGATTCAAATCCAGAGTTTAATGCTTCTATTATACTTGCATATGCTAGAGCTGCACATAGAATGAGAAAGCGAGGCCTCACAGGATGCAAGACAGTCTTTGATGTTGCACCAGTTGATTTAATAGATATGAGTTCAGAGGAACTAAGAGCGAATATGCTTTAGAGGAGTTTTTTAAATGGAAATTAAAGTATTAAAATTTGGTGGAAGTTCACTTGCAGATAGCAATCAATTTAAAAAGGTTGCTGCTATAATAAAAAGCAAGGACTCTAGAAGATATATAATTGCTTCTGCACCTGGAAAAAGAGATAGTGGAGATCAAAAGATAACAGATCTTTTATATGAATCTTATATACTTTCACAAAAAAATGAGGATATAGATGAAATATTTAAAAAGATAGAAGATAGGTTTAATAGAATTATAGAAGAACTTGAATTAGATTTTTCCTTAAAGGATGAATTTAAAAAAATAAAATCATCTATTTACAATCACATTGGAATGGACTATATTTTGAGTCGAGGAGAATACTTAAATTCAATGATATTAGCAAAATATTTAGGATATGATTTTATTGATGCAGAAAAAAGAATCTTATTTTCAGAAGACGGGACACTTGACCGACAAAATACAGATTTAGTTTTAGGTGAACTTTTAAAAAAACATAAAAGAGCTGTGATTCCTGGATTTTATGGTTCCATGTCTGATGGGACTATTAAAACATTTTCTAGGGGTGGCTCAGACATAACAGGTTCTATTGTAGCGAGAGCTGTAGAGGCTGATGTATATGAAAACTGGACAGATGTCTCTGGCATGCTTATGGCAGATCCAAGATGTGTAGAAGAGCCAAAGGTAATTGATCTTATAACTTATAAAGAACTTAGGGAGTTGTCCTATATGGGTGCAACAATAATGCATGAAGAAGCTATTTTCCCTGTTAAACAATCTGGAATACCTATTAATATTAGAAATACAAATTTACCAGAAGATAAAGGTACGATGATAGTAGCTAAGGCTAGATCAGAAAATACTGATAGAATAATTACAGGAATAGCTGGGAGAACTGGATTTACTACAATCCATATTGAAAAGGATATGATGAATCAGGAAGTTGGTTTTGGAAGAAAGGTACTTAAAATCTTAGAAAATCATAGTATTCCCTTCGAACATATTCCAACTGGGATTGACACCATGTCTATTATTGTAAATTCAAACCTCATGGTAGATAATAAAGAAGTAATTAAAAATGAAATATGTAAAACTGTTAATCCAGATATCATTGACATAGAGGATGGGCTTGCTATGATAGCTGTTGTAGGCCGTGGTATGGTAGAGGAAAAAGGTACTGCAATGAAAGTGTTCTCTTCTATAAATAAGGCATCTATAAATGTCAAAATGATTGACCAAGGTTCAAGTGAAATAAATATAATTATAGGTGTAGATGAAAAGGATTATATTTTAGCACTTAGGACAATTTATTCAGAATTTGTAGAATAGGAGCTAAGAAAATAATAAATAATCAAAATGGCAAGGCCTACATTCCTTGCCATTTTGATTATTTATATAAAGATATTATCTATTTAATTTTAGCTATCTTTTCAATAGACTTCATAAGTTTTTCAAACTTTTCAGGCTTTAGTGACTGAGCTCCATCACACATAGCAACTTCTGGCTCGTGATGTACCTCTATCATAAGCCCATCTGCCCCACAAGCTATAGCTGCTTTTGAAAGTGGCTCTATCATAGACCATCTTCCTGTGGCGTGACTTGGATCAACTATAACAGGTAGATGACTTAATTCCTTAATAGCTGGAACTGCGCTTAAATCTAAGGTGTTTCTAGTGTAGGTTTCAAATGTACGAATACCTCTTTCACAAAGAATAATTTGTTCATTACCTTTAGACATAATATATTCTGCTGACATAAGTAGCTCTTCAATAGTTGCAGACATTCCTCTTTTTAGTAAGATAGGTTTATTACTTTTCCCTGCTCTTTTTAATAGGGCAAAATTTTGCATATTTCTAGCTCCTATTTGTAATATATCTGCATATTTTTCTACTGTATCAAAATTCACCTCATCCATAACTTCTGTAATTATAGGAAGACCAGTCATTTCTTTTGCTTTTTTTAGAAGCTTTAAACCATCTTCTCCCATGCCTTGGAAACTATATGGTGAAGTTCTAGGCTTAAAAGCTCCACCCCTTATTATACTAGCACCAGATGCTTTAACAGTCTTGGCAATAGTCATAAGTTGGTCTTCACTTTCAATAGCGCACGGACCTGCTATAACAGCAGGATTTCCCCCGCCTATTTTAACACCATCTACTTCTATAACAGTATCCTCAGGGTGAAAGTTTCGTCCCGCAAGCTTAAATGGATGATTAACAATAAGTACATCTTGGACATTAATATTTGCTTTTATTTGATTGGGATTTATTTTACTAGTATCTCCTACCAATCCTAAAATACAGTAATCTTTCCCTTGTACTTTGTGAACTTCACATCCTAAACTTGTCATCTTATCCGAAATTTTTCCTATAACCTTTTCTGTAGCATCTTTTTTCATAACTATAACCATGATACTAGCCTCCTTTTATTTTAAAACAATGATAAATCAATAAAAAAAGGTAGCCTCTTATCTAAGAGACTACCTTAATAATTTAAAATAGATAGTAATAAATTATACCATTAGGTATGATTTACTATTAAAATTTCTTAGAAAGATTTTTTTATAATCACTATTTTTGTATGCAAAATAACCGTAGCTAAAAAAGTAGAAGCTAAAGTTAAAATAATAGTTATTAAATTTAAAAATCTCTTTAAAATTCATCATAGCAAATCACCTTTCATTAAATTAATTAATATAAGTATTCCAAAGTTTTCCTAAACTTTATTAGTTTAAAGTATAGATCAATAAAACTTAATTGTCAAGTTAAATATTTAAAAATATTTTATATTTTTGTATTAGTGTGAAAATTAAAAATATCTTGACAATCTTTTAAATATTGTATAATGTCTTATTAAATAATAGTAAAGTAAGGAGATAAGATTCTATGGATAAGGTATTTATAGATTTAGATAAGGATAGTTATTATATACATATTAAAAAAGGACTATTAAACTATGTAGATGATTATATAGGAAATACAGATAAAATAATTATAATAATAGATCAAAATGTAGATAAATTATATGGAAAAACATTAAGAGAAAGTTTAAAAGGAGTAGAAGTTTATAAGTATGTAATAGAGGCAGGAGAAAGAAGTAAAAGTTTTTTAACCATCCAAAAGATTCTTTCTAAAATGCTAGATTTAAACTTTACTAGAAGGTCTAAAATACTCGCTTTAGGTGGTGGTGTAGTAGGAGATATTGCAGGTTTTGCTGCTTCAATCTATATGAGGGGTATATCCTTTTTACAATTACCAACTACACTACTTGCACAGGTAGATAGCAGTGTAGGAGGGAAAACTGGTATAAACCTTCCAAATGGAAAAAATATGGTTGGAAGCTTTTATCAACCAGATGTAGTTTTAATAGATACTCATACACTTAAAAGCTTACCTAAAAGAGAGATAATAAGTGGACTTGGTGAAATTATAAAATATGGTCTTATATGGGATTATGAATTTTTAAACTACATTGAAGCTTCTATAAATGATATATTAGATCTCAAAGAAGAAACTATACAATATATTATAGGTAAATGTTGTAAAATAAAAGCTGAAATTGTATCAAAAGATGAAAAGGAACTAGGACTTAGGATAATTTTAATCTATGGTCACACTATAGGACATGCCTTAGAAACAGCAAGTAATTATAAAAGATATACCCATGGCGAAGCTGTTTTAATAGGAATGTATTACGAAGGGCTTATGGCAGAAAAACTTGGTCTAATAGATAAAGACTATCTTTTGAAGATTAAAGAAATTATTACATCCCTGGACATAGACTTAGATATAAGTAAATATTCTAAAGAAAGCTTACTAGATAATATGATGCGGGATAAGAAAAATAAAGATGGGAAAATATCATTTATTCTTCCAAATGGAAAGGGAAGGGTAGAAGAGCTACTTTTAGATAGAGGTGAAGTTAATTGGTAAATTATATAAAAGAAAAAAACAATATAGCACTTGTTGGCTTTATGGCTACTGGCAAAACTACTACAGGAAAAGAGCTAGCAAATAGTTTAGGAATGAAACTTATAGATATAGATAAGTTTATAGAAGAAAAAATGGATATGAATATAGCAGAGATATTTTCAAAGTATGGTCAAGCACATTTTAGAAAGATAGAAAAAGAAGCAATAGAAGAAATTACTAAATTGCAAGATACAATTATATCATGTGGTGGTGGAGTTTGTTTGGATCCTCAAAATATAGTAAATATAAAAGAAAAGTGTACAGTAGTACTTTTAGAAGCAAATCCAGATATTATTTTAGATAGAACAAAGAGCGATAAAAATAGACCCTTGCTAAAAAGTACTAGTAAGGAAATAAAAGAATTAATGGAAGCAAGAAGAGATTCCTATCATAAATCAGCGGATATAGTAATAGATACAAGTGGAAAAAGTGTTTCTAGTGTTAGAGATGAAATTATAAAAAAGATAAATTCATAAATTAGACAATAAACATGGAATTGTAGTATCGTATACTATAGAAAAGCTTTATTTATTTAAAGTGTTGAAAGACTCTGAAAGAGTCTTTTTTCTAAATGAAACTAGGAGGAATATGTCGTGGATATAGATTTTAATATAAAGGATTTAAATATAACAATTGTGGGATTAGGCCTTATGGGAGGATCTTTTGCTAAGGCTTTAAAACCATTAAAACCTAAAAATGTATGGGCAATTGATATAGATGGTGATGCATTAGGAGAGGGTGTTAAACTTTCCATTATTGATAGGGGATATTTAAATCCTAAACAACCATTACAAGATTCAGATATAGTTATAATCTGTTTATATCCAACTTTAGTTAAGCCATTTATAGAAGCTAATAAAGATAATTTTAAAAAGGGTTCTATAATAACTGATGTAACAGGAGTAAAAATTGGAATGATGAATGATATAAACAGTGTAATTCCAAAAGATATAGATTTTGTATTTGGTCATCCAATGGCCGGAAGAGAAAAGAAGGGATTAGAATATTCATCAGCCCAAGTCTTCCAAGGAGCAAATTATATAATAACACCTAATCAAAGAAATAAGATTGAAAACATAGAAACTATAAAATGGATAGCTAAAAATGTAGGATTTAAAAAGGTTATAGAACTATCACCCCAAAAACATGATGAAGTTATAGCTTTTACAAGTCAACTTCCACATGTTTTGGCAGTAGCACTAGTAAACAGTGATGATTTAGGGATAGATACAGGTTCAGTAGTTGGAGATAGTTATAGAGAACTTACAAGAATAGCTCAAATAAATAGTGAGCTTTGGACTGAGCTTTTTATTGAAAATAAGGTAAATTTAATCCAAAAAATTGAAATACTTCAAGAAAATATTGAAAAAATTAAAAATAGTATTTTAGAAGAGGATGTAGAATCATTAAAAGAAGAATTTGAAGAATCAAGTAGTAGAAGAAAAAACCTTTAGGAGATGATAAAATGGCTAAATATGTAAAAATAAAACCTAGTAAACTTAAAGGATCTTTAAAAATTCCCTCGTCAAAAAGTCTTTGCCATAGAGCCGTTATATCGGCTTCACTTAGTAAAGAAACCAGCAATCTAGAAAATATAATGTTTTCAGATGATATAATAGCAACAACTGAAGCTATGAGACGTCTTGGGAGCAAGATAGAAAAGGTAGGAGAAGATGGATTAAAAGTAAAGGGAAGTTTTCCAATGTCTTTAAATGGAGAAGCTATAGACTGTAAAGAGTCAGGTTCAACACTTAGATTTTTAATCCCAATATCAATTTTAAGTGATACAAATGTTACTTTTACAGGTCAAGGTAAACTTGTAAGTAGGCCACTAGATTCTTATTATAAAATATTTGATAAACAAGGGATAAAATATAAAACAAATAATAAAAAACTGCCACTACAAATAGAAGGTCAGCTTAAATCTGGTGAGTTTGAAATAAAAGGAGATATAAGTTCTCAATTTATAAGTGGACTTCTTTTTAGCCTTCCCCTTCTAGATGGAGATTCTAAAATAAATATAATAGGAGAACTAGAGTCTAAAGGATATGTTGATTTAACAATAGATGTTTTAGAAGAATTTGGAATAGAAATAGTAAATAAAAATTATAAGGAATTTATTATTAAAGGATGCCAAAAATACAAGGCAAGGGATCATAAGGTTGAGGGAGACTTTTCACAGGCGGCTTTTTGGTTAGTTGGAGGAATACTTGGTCAAGAGATAGAGTCTAGGGATTTAAATCCAGATTCACTACAAGGAGATAAGGCTATAGTAGATTTAATAAGAGAAATGAATGGAGATTTATCTTTAGATAAAGACTCCTTCATAACTAAAGAGTCAAGTACAAAAGGAATAAGAGTAGATGTATCAGAATTTCCTGATATAGTTCCAGTACTTACAGTACTTGCAGCCTTAAGTGAAGGTGAAACTAAAATAGTAAATGCAGCGAGGCTTAGAATAAAAGAATCAGATAGATTAAAGGCTATATCTACTGAATTAAATAAGCTTGGAGGGGATGTAAAAGAAGTAGGAGATTCCCTTGTAATACAGGGCAAAAAAAGCTTAAAAGGTGGAGAGGTAGATAGCTGGAATGATCACAGGATAGCTATGGCTTTAGCTATTGCAAGTATAAAATGTAGGGAAGAAGTTACCATCACAAACAGTGACTCTGTAAATAAATCATACCCTCATTTTTGGGAAGACTTTAAAAGTTTAGGAGGTCAAATAGATGAGTTCGATATGGGGTAATAATATAAAACTTTCATTATTTGGAGAATCTCATGGAGCAGCCATAGGTATAAATATAGATGGGATCCCCCCGGGAACTATTTTAGATTTAGAAAATATAAAACTTGAAATGAAAAGAAGGGCTCCGGGAACAAACAATCTGACTACTAGTAGGGTTGAAAAAGATGAATTCCAAATATTAAGTGGATATTTTAATGGAAAGACAACAGGTACGCCTCTTTGTATGATAATGAAAAATACAAATACTAGATCAAGAGATTATGATAAAACAAAAGATCTTATGAGACCTGGGCATGCTGATTTTACAGGTATCAAACGATATTTAGGACACAATGACTACCGAGGTGGAGGACATTTTTCAGGCAGAATGACAGCGCCTATTTGTTTTGCAGGTGCTATAGCAAAACAAATTTTAAAATCTAAAAATATAATAGTAGGAAGTCATATAAAAAGTATTGGAGATGTAGAGGATAGTTCCTTTGATAAGACAGAGATAGCTGTTTCTACTTTAGAAGATTTAAAATATAAAAAAACTCCAACAATTAGGGAGGAAAAAGCTCTTCAAATGGAAGAATTAATATTAAAGATTAAAAATGATAATGATTCTATTGGAGGAGTTGTAGAACTAGCAGTTGTAAATATAGATTCAGGTATAGGTAGTCCATTTTTTGACTCTATAGAAAGCAAAATCTCACAAATTATTTTTTCTATTCCTGGAGTAAAAGGAATAGAATTTGGTCAAGGCTTTGATATATCTAAGATGAAAGGCTCCCAGGCAAATGATGAGCTATACATCAAAGATGAAAAAATAAAATCTTACACAAACAATAATGGTGGAGTACTTGGAGGTATTTCAAATGGTATGCCTATAGTATTTAAAGTAGCTCTTAAACCAACGCCGTCTATAGGTAAAAAACAGAGAACTATAGATATTAAAGAAAAAGAAAATACAGAAATAGAAATAGTAGGTAGGCACGATCCTTGTATAGTTATTAGGGCTTTACCCGTATTAGAAGCAGCAACAGCATTAGCTATATTAGACTTAGTTTTGGAGATGAATATATAATGAATTTAGAAAAGCTTAGAATAGAAATAGATAAATTAGACAAAGAAATGGTAGAATTATTTGAAAAAAGAATGGATATTGTATCTAAAGTTTCAGACTATAAACTAAAGAACAATCTTCCAGTTTTAAATAGTTTAAGAGAAACTGAAGTTATAGAAAAAAATATAAAGTATTTAAAAAACGATGAGTTAAGTCCTTATTTAAAAACATTTTATAAGGAACTTATGGATATAAGTAAAAATTATCAAAAGACAAAAATAAAAAAAGCTCAAGATATAAATGTTTGTTTCCAAGGAACCTTAGGTTCATATAGTGAAGAAGCTCTATATGAGTTTTTTGGAGGAAATGTAAAGAGGCATTCAGTAAAAGAATTTGAAGATGTATTTGAAAAACTAAAAGATGATAAGAGTATGGACTATGGGGTTTTGCCAATTGAAAACTCTTCTACAGGAGCCATAACTGAGGTTTATGATCTTTTAAGAAAGCATGGTTTGTTTATAGTTGGTAATATGACCTTAAAGATAAACCACAATCTTATGGCTATAAAAGATGCAAGTCTTTCAGATATAGATACAGTATATTCCCACCCACAAGCATTAAAACAGTGTAGTAAATTTTTAAAAGAAAAGGGATTTGAACTTATACCTTCTAAAAATACTGCTGTAAGTGCAGAGCTTGTAAGAGAAAAGGGAGTCAAAAACATAGCTGCAATAGGAAGTAAAAGAGCAGCAGATTTAAATGATTTAAAGATTATAGAAAGTGATATAAATGATGACGATAATAACTATACAAGGTTTATAATCATAGGAAAAAAATTAGAAGCCCATATTTCTAATGATGCTATAAGTATAGTATTTTCAAGCCCAAATAGGTCAGGTGCTTTATATGATAGTCTAGGGATATTTAAGAAAAACAATTTAAATATGACAAGAATAGAATCAAGGCCTATAGTAGGAAAACCTTGGGAATACTTTTTTTATATAGATTTAGAAGGGGATATAGATAACATCCATGTAAAAGATGCTATAGATTATATTGAAAAAAATAGCAATTACTTTAAATTACTTGGAAGCTATAAAAGAGAGCTTTAAAGGAAAAAGAAATATTGAGGTGAAAACATGAAGGAAATAAATGGAAAAACAGGTCTTATATGTTTGCTAGGTAGCCCTGTAGAACACAGTAAATCACCATATATGCACAATCTTTCTTTTAAAAGCTTAGGACTTGATTATGCATATATGGCCTTTGATATTGAAAAGGAAAAGGTAAAAGAAGCAGTAAATGCTATGAAAGTTTTGGATGTAAGAGGATTTAATATAACTATGCCCCATAAAGAAATAGTAATGAAATACTTAGATGAGATAAAAGAAGATGCAAAACTTATAGGTTCAGTAAATACTGTATTAAATAAAAAGGGTAAACTTATAGGACATAATACAGATGGAAAAGGACTTATAAAAGCTTTAAAAAAAAGAGATGTAGAATATAAAGATAAAAAAATAATAATAATGGGAGCAGGAGGAGCTGCAAAAGCTGTAGCTATTGAATTAGCACTTAAAGGTGCAAAGGAGATAGTTATAGTAAATAGAAGTTTAGAAAATGCACAAAAGATAAGTAGCACTATAAATAAAAATATAAAGACAAGTAAAGCTAGATCTTTATTATTAGATGAAAATATAGTAAAAGAAGAACTAGAAGAAGGAAGTATTTTAATAAATGCAACTTCTATTGGTATGGGAGAGACTATAGGTAAAAGTATAATAAATGATAGCCATATATTGCATGACCACTTATTTGTAGTAGATCTGATATATAATCCAGTAGAAACAAAGTTTTTATCCCTTGCTAAAGAAAAGGGATGTAAAACTATGAACGGTTTAGATATGCTTATATACCAAGGTGCACTAGCCTTTAAGATATGGACAGGAAAAGATATGCCCCTAGAAGTTATAAAAAGAGTTGAAAAGAGGACTTTATTTGAATAAATTAAAAATAAAAGATTTAATAATAGGAGAGGGAAGACCTAAGATTGCTGTGTCTATAACTGGAAAAACTAAAGAGGAGATAGTAGATATAGCAAAAAATATAGATAAGGAAAAAGTTGATTTAGTTGAATGGAGAGTAGATTTTTTTAAGGATGTCTGGGATATAAGAAAGATCTTGGAGAGTTTAAAGTCTATAAAAGAAATACTACTAGATACTCCACTTATATTTACATTTAGAAGTAAAAAAGAAGGCGGAGAAAAAACAATACCTATAGACTATTATATAGAAATGAATAAGGCTGTATCAAAGTCCCATTTGCCAGACTTAATAGATATAGAAGTTTTTTCAGATCCTAAAAAGATAAAGGACTTGATAGAGGCTATTCAAAAAGAAAATATTTTTGTGATAGGTTCAAATCATAACTTTTTAAAAACACCGTCAGAAAAAGAGATGATAAATATACTAAAATCTATAGAAAAACTAGATGTAGATATTTTAAAGCTTGCAGTTATGGCAAATACTCCAGGAGATGTTTTGAAACTTTTAAATATAACAAATGAAATAAAAGAAGATATAGAAAAACCCCTAATAACTATGAGTATGGGTAAAGTTGGAACTATAAGTAGAATATCAGGTGAAGTATTTGGATCTACTGTAACATTTGGATCTTTAGATAAAGTTTCAGCTCCAGGACAGCTTTCTTTAGATAAACTCTATGATACATTAAAGATAATAAAATAGACATAGTATTGGTATAGAAAAAATAAGATTTAAAATATGATATGCTCCTTATGGTAGACGGTTTATATAATAAAACCTGATATCATGGAGGAGCCTTTTTATTTGCTTAAATAGAATTATATAAAAAGGGTATAATTAAACTATTGTTCAATACGAAAATTATATGAAAAGGAAAGATTTTATGACAAATTTTTTGATAAAACTTGCTACAAAGGATATAAAAGATCCTAAAGAAAAGAGACAAAGAATAGGTTATATGGCAAGTATAGTCAGTATAATTATAAATATTATACTATCTGTATTGAAACTTACAATAGGACTTATCATATCTTCAATAAGTGTTATAGGGGATGGATTTAACAATGTAACAGATACACTTTCTTCAATTATAACACTTATAGGTTTTAAAGTTGCTCATCTGCCGCCTGACAAAGAACATCCATATGGTCATGGAAGAGTTGAATATATAACAGGTCTTATAGTATCATTTTTAGTTATGCTTGTAGGATTTCAATTTATAATATCTTCTTTTAAAGAAATATTAAATCCTACTAGGGTAAAATTTGAACTGGGTCTATTTACACTTTTAATATTATCCATTATTTTCAAGGTATGGTTAAGTTACTTTAATAAAAAGCTTAGCGAAAAAATAAATTCTACAAGTCTAAAAGCTGTAGCTATAGATTCACTAGGAGATGTACTTACAACTAGTGTAGTAGTTTTGTCTTTACTATTTGGAAGATTTACTTCTATTCCTATAGATGGATATATGGGTGTTGTAGTTGCCCTTTTAATTATATATAACGGGTACAATATAATAAAAGAAACAGTAAGTCCACTTATAGGTGAAGCGCCTTCTATAGAACTCATAAGGGGCATAGAAGGAGATGTTTTATCATATAAATATATAAGTGGTGTACATGATCTTCATATACATTCTTATGGAGAAAACAAAAGGATAGCAGTTATAGATGCAGAGTTTTCTGCCCAGCTTGATATAGTAAAGGTCTATGGAGAGATAGTAAAAGCCGAAAGAGAAATAGGAGAAAAATATGGTTTAAATTTAGTTATTCATATGGATCCCCTAGATAAGGAATCTGATGCTAGATACAATACAAGAAAAAAAGTGCAAAAAACATTAAAAGAATATGAATTTTATAAATCAATGCATGATTTCGATATAAGAAAAGAAGATGGAAGGAATATTATAGAATTTGATATGGTTATATATGGGCAAAGGCTTAAAAAGAGTGATAAAAGAGAAGATATAAGAAGGGAAATAGAAAAATCTTTAAAAGAAAAGTTTCCAAAATATAATTTCCATATAACATTAGATATAGAATATCATTAAATATTTAATTTATTTGTTAGGTAATTTTAGCATATAGATTGTTTTAAGATGTCACTTATGATACAGTTATATAATATAAATAAAGACTAGGTGATAAAAAATGAATTGGTTAAGAAAATTTATGTATGGAAGATATGGTGTAGACCAACTAAGTATGACATTGATTGTAATTTCCCTGTTATTGTCTCTATTTGCACCTCTACTTAAACTACCTCCTATAATTTTTCTTATAATCCTTGTTATAGCTTATGTTAGAGTGTTTTCAAAAAACACAAGAAAAAGGTACATGGAAAATCAAAAGTTTCTGGAGATTTTCAAACCTGTAACAAGTAGATTTAATAAGTTAAAGAAGAGAATAAAGGGTAGGAAAAAATTTAAATATTTTCGTTGTAAACGATGTAAACAAGAAATTAAAGTTCCAAAGGGAAAAGGTAAAATAAGGGTAACATGTCCAAATTGTGGAGAAAAAATTATTAAAAAAACATAAAAAACATAAAAGAGATTAAAAGTTATTTTAACTTTTAATCTCTTTTTTAATCTCTTAAATTGCCCAATTTCCATCTTTAAATAGTTCTATAGTTTCACCATCAAGAGTTCTTGCTACTATCTTTGTATCTTTATCTCCTACCATAAAATCTACATGGGTTAAACTATTGTTAACATTGTGAGCATCTAGTTCTTCATCGTTCATATTTTCACCATAAGATATATTTGTTGGATAAGCCTTGCCAAAAGCAAAATGACAAGAAGCATTTTCATCAAAGAGTGTGTTCATAAAAATAATATTTGAATTTGAAATAGGTGAATCAAAAGGCACAAGGGCTACCTCTCCAAGACGATTGGCACCTTCATCTATATCAAATAAGTCTTTTAAAACATCTTTTCCAACTTTAGCATGATAATCTACTACTTTTCCATCTTTAAATTCAACTTTAAACTCATCTATAAGTTTTCCTCCATAATTAAGGGGCTTAGTACTATAAACTACTCCATCGACACCATATTTATGCGGCATAGTATAAACTTCTTCAGTTGGCATGTTAGGTGCAAAAGGGACTCCATCTTGAGTTATAGCACCGCCTCCTGCCCAAATATGACCTAGTGGAAGTTTTACTTTTAAATCGGTTCCATTTAAAGAAGTATAGTGTAAACTTTCTATATCTTTACTGTTTAAAAAGTCTACCTTTTCTTTTAAATTGTTCATATGGTCCTTCCAAGCTTGTATAGGATCATCTTCATAGATACGAGTAGCATTAAAAATAGCGTCCCAAAGTTTTTCAACTGACTCTTCTTCCTCTAGTTCGGGAAATACAGACTTTGCCCAGGCTTTACTTGCTATAGAAACAACAAGCCATGGGTTTATATCATTCATTGTATAGTTTCTATACTCTTTTAAAGCTAAGGAAGCAGATTTGTTGGCAGCAGCTATCTTTTTTGGATCCATTTCTTTTAAAAGCTGGGGATCGTCACTGGATATAGAAATAAATCCAGCACCACGTTTTGCAAAATCTTCTAAGCTATCAGCTTTCCACTCGGGATAGTTTTGGAATACTTCCATTGGAGAGTTTTTATACTTTAACTTTGTAAGTTCTTCATCCTTCCAATTGACATGGACTTGACTTGCACCAAGTTCATAGGCATTTTGAGCTAAAAGTCTTACAAATTTCAAACCTTCTATAGGGGCATTTATAACTAAGGGTTGCCCTTTCTTTATATTTATTCCTACTTTTACACAAAGCTTTGCATACTTATCTAATAAGCTTTTTAAATCTTCCACTTAAATCACTCCTCATTAGTAATTATACCTATTATCTTATAAAAATTACATAAATTATAAAAAGAAATAAGATAATATTAAAACAATCTTAAAAAGGCAAGTATTATTAAAATTATTCCCGATAGCCAAGATAGATTAAATCGGATTTCCTTAGATAGTCTTTCGCCTATTTTTAGACCAGAAAATATAGAAAAGAACCCTGCTAAAAATGCAAAAAACATTATCTTTAAATAATTCATATTGGAAAGCCCACTCCCAAAACCTATAGTAAGTGAATCTAAAGATAGGGCAATAGCTAAATAAATTGCTTCTTTATAATCTAAAATTTTAGACTTATCCTTATCAGCCTTTGTTCCATCTATATAAATATTTATCATAAATCTTATATCAGCAAACTTTACTTCTATCTCACCTTTTGAATCTTTTTTAGATTCCAAATAAAACTTAATAAGTCCTTCAAATAAATAATATACCCCTAAAAGACTTAAAATAATAAAACTAATCATAGAAGTCATCCCCATAGGGAGAAATTTTTGAGCTTCTTTTCCTAAAAATATGGAAAGACCTAAAAAAGATGAGCTTATTAAATTTATAATCAAGATAGAAGAAAAAGGAATCTTTATTTTCTTGATACCATAATGTATACTAGCAACAAAAGAATCTATACTTACAGCTAAAACAAGTAAAGCTATTTCCATAAAATCACCTCTTATGCTTTTATAAATATAATATTCAAATAGATACAATTTGTTCAGATAAGCATATATATAATAGTTTAGATAAGATATAATAAAGTAAAGGAGGTTTTTATTTGACATACCTTGTAAAGCAAAAGCTATTTTCATTCGGAGCTAGCTATAATAAGTAAAGATTTTTTATTAGAGCTTGTAATAGTTATAGATCAAATATTTCATGATAATAAAAATAGTAATAGTTAATAAAAAGGATAAAAACTAGGAGTGAAACTATGATTTTAATGTTAACAGCCGATGAAAATTGGAATATAGGACTAAAGGGAAAAATGCTTATAGATTTAAAAGAGGATTTAAAGAGATTTAAGAAAAAAACAATGGGCAATATAATAATAATGGGAAGAAATACACTGGAAGCAGTGCCTGGACAAAAAGCACTTCCAGGAAGAATAAATATGGTTATGACACGAAATAAAGATTTTAAAAAAGAAGGAATAACCCCAGTAAATTCAATAAAAGACCTTTTTGAAACTTTAGAAGAAATAAATAGTGATGGAAAGAAAGAGGTATTTGTAATAGGAGGAGAAAGTATAGTAAAGCAACTCTTAAAATATTGTGATAAGGCCTATATTACTAAAATATTAAAAGATTTTAAAGATCATGATACTTCTATTCCTAGTTTGGACAAGGATGATGATTGGTTTATTGTAAAAGAAGGTCATATAATAGAACAAGAAGGTGTAAAATATAAGTATGTAGAATATAAAAGGAAAAAGGACAAAGGACAATATTTAAATACTTATAAATTTAATAATAAAATTTAAAGATTACAATATATAAAAGCTAAGGAGGAGATCTTATAGACGTTAAAAAAGAAATAAAAAAAGGATTTATTACATCCCTTCCAATATTATTAGGCTATCTTCCCATAGCTATATCATTTGGTTTACTATCAAAAAATGCAGGACTAACACTTAGAGATACATTCTTTATGAGTTTTTTTGTCTATGCTGGAGCTAGTCAATTTATGGCAGTAGATCTAATAGTTCAAGGGCTTACTACTAGCAGTATAATCCTAGCAACATTTCTACTAAATTTAAGACATTTTATGATGAGTGCTTCTTTGAGCCTTAGTTTTAAAAACATAGATAAAAAATATATGCCACTTTTAGCATTTGGAATCACAGATGAAACCTTTTCTCTTGCAAGCTTTAATAAGGAAAAGTTAAGCCTACCCTTTACCCTTACCATATTTATAGCAGCACACGGGATGTGGTGGACAGGCTCTATACTTGGATATTTGGTAGGAGAAATACTACCAAAATCTTTACAGTCAAGTTTAAGTATAGGTCTTTATGCAATGTTTGCGGGACTATTATTTAGTCAAGTAAAAGGGGATAAAAAGATTTTAATTTTAAGCCTTATATCAATGGGAATATATTATCTTATATATAAATTTGAAATAATAGGCTCAGGCTGGGATATAATTCTTGGGATTATACTATCTTCCTTAGTTGGAAGTTTTATTTTTAAAAATAGAGGTGAAAAGATATGAACTATATAATATTAATATTTGGTATGGCACTAGTCACATATCTGCCAAGACTTATACCTCTTATGGTACTTAAAAAGAGTGAGACAAATAAAAATATAAAACTGTTTTTAACCTTTATTCCATATACATCTCTTAGTATACTTATTATAAGAGGAATCCTAACGTCAGCTAGTGATATGAAAATACCAACCATAATAGGAATACTAACAGCAAGTTTTATAGCATATATACAAAACAATCTTATATTTTCTGTAATGGGAGGTATAATAGCTGCATTTATAAGTATAAACCTTCTAGGCCTTTAAATATGAAAGGAGCATATATGAAAACTATCGAGGGAAATTTTCAATACTTTAAAGATGATTTGATCAGAGAGCTATTTAATTCTTTAGATGTAGGAGTTCATATATTGGACTCAAATGGAATTACAGTACTTTACAATAGTAAATGTGAAGAAATAGAAGGAATAGATGAAGCTTGGATAGTTGGAAGTGATATGAAGATGCTTGTACATGATGGAGTATATTCAGAATCAGTAGGACTTGAAGCTATAAAAAAAGAAGAAAAAGTATCAAAAGCACAAGAAGTAAATGATAGATATATATACTCTACAGCAGTACCTATTTTTAAAGATAAGGAACTTATAAACATTGTTGTAAGTGTAGTAGATATTACAAGCATGGAAAACTTTAAAGAAAAGCTTATAGAACTTGAAGAAATTAATACAAAAATTCAAAGAGAACTAGAAGAGTTTAAAACCATAGAAGAACAAAAGGGAACCCTTATAGCCCAAAGCAAGGTTATGGAAGATATAAAACTTTTAGCCCTTAGAATTTCAAATGTAGATACCAATATTTTGATAGAAGGAGAGTCCGGGGTTGGTAAAGGTGTACTAAGTAAGTTCATTCATGATAATAGCAGTAGAAGGGAAGGACCCTTTATAAAAATAGACTGTGGATCCCTAGCTCCTAGTCTTATAGAAAGTGAACTTTTTGGATATGAAAAAGGCTCATTCACAGGAGCTAGAAAACAAGGTAAAAAAGGTCTTATAGAATCATCACAAGGAGGCACACTCTTTTTAGATTAAATAGGAGAACTACCATTAAATTTACAGGTAAAGCTCTTAGAAGTGATTCAAGAGAAAAAATTTAAAAGAGTAGGCGGAAATGAAAAAATAGATATAGATACAAGAATAATAGCAGCCACAAATAAAAATTTGTCTATTATGATAGATGAGAAAAGGTTTAGAATGGATCTTTATTATAGATTAAAAGTAATATATATAAAAATACCACCACTAAGAGAAAGAAAAGAAGATATAATAGCTTTTATAAATATTTTTGTAGAAAGATTTAATAAAAAATATAAGCTCAAAAAGGTTATTTCATCTGATGCTATGAAAATGCTTTTAAATCATGACTGGCCTGGAAATGTAAGAGAAATAGAAAACGAGATTGAAAGGCTTATGGTAACAACTCCTTCTGATCTCATAAAATATAGGGATGTACTAGATGAGTCTATGAAAAACACTATAGGACCCAATATGAAGTTAGATAAGAAGTTTAGGGAAAATGTCTTAGAATATGAAAAAGCCCTTTTAATAGATTATATAAAAAAAAGTTCAGATATACATGATTTAAGTGATAAAACTGGACTTGAAGACAGTACTCTTAGAAAAAAGGCTAAGAGATTAAATGTTATTTTAGAGTTTTAAGGAAATTTTTCTCGAGGAGAGGAAAAAATTCTTCTAACAAGCTATGGCAAAGATAAGGGTACTATATAAAAGATAATAGGTTTAACTGAGGAAAAAATTCCTAGTTAAGCCTATTATCTTTTTTTATTTAAAAGTTTAAATCTATTATAAATGGGGTGTAAGCATTGTATATACTATATTTATAATAAAAAATATAAATATATAGACTTGGCACAATATTTGCAATATTCATATATAAATGTTAAAACTTTGAAAAAATATATAGGAGGGTTCAAAATGGAGAAAAAATATATACTTGCAGTTCCAAACTTTAGTAATGGAAGAGATAAAGATGTAGTTGAAAAGATAGCAGATACTATTAGGGATAGAGAAGGAGTAAAGCTTGTATCAGCTGAGCCAGAACATGATTTTAATAGAACTGTACTTACAATTATAGGAGAGCCAAAGCCTCTTAAAGAAGCACTACTAGATATGGCTGCTAAGTCTTATGAGTTAATAGACATGCAAGAACAAAAAGGAACACATCCAAGGATTGGAGCTCAAGATACGATTCCACTATTTCCCCTTTCAAACACAAGCTTGGAAGAATGTATAAAACTTGCAGACGAAATAGGAGAAGAACTATATGAAAAACATGGTGTACCTATATTTTTCTCAGGAGAAAATGCAAGAACTGAAGATAAAAAAAGTATTAGCTTTATAAGAAAAGGTCAATACGAAGGGTTAAAAGCTCTTTTAGAAGATAAGGAAGATGAAAGTCGTGAATCTAGACAACCAGACTTATCAAAGGATGGAAAACTAGATCCCAAACTTGGAGCAACTATTGTATCAGCAGATTTAGAAGGACTAACAACTTACAATGTTTTTCTAGCTACTGAAGATATTTTCATAGCTAAAAAGATAGCAAAGACTCTTAGAGGTCCAAGTGGAGGTTTTTCTACAGTTAGATCAGTTGGTATAAAATTCCCTGAAAGGGAAGGTGTAGTAGTATCTATGAATATGTTTAACTGTGCAAAAACTCCTCTTTATAGAACTTTTGAAATGGTAAAGCTAGAAGCTCAAAAGTATGGAGTAGCGGTAACTGGGTCAGAACTTGTAGGACCTGTAAAACTAGACTATTTACTTAATAATTTAGAACAATATTTGGGACTTCAAGGACTCAAAAAGGAACAAATACTAGAATATCATTTAATGGGGTAATCTAAGATAATAAAATAAAGTGATTATTCTTAAAGACAATAATCACTTTATTTTTCCTCTTAAAAATATAAAAGAGAAGGTGAAAACATGGAAAAGATAAATTTAAGTAAAAATAGGGATTATGACTTAAATACCTTAGATCTAAATGAACCTCATGTACTCGATAGCCTAGAGCTTAACAAAAGTGATAATACCAAATTTGGCCTTATATCACTCCTATTATCGCTTATAGCAATATTTGTATTCTTTGTCCCAATAAATGGTAATATACCCTTTGGTACTCTTTACCAAGGAGCTATAGAAATTGTACAAAATTTACTTGTCATAAATGGTCAGCCAGTAGGTGCACTTCTTGTATGTACTATCATATTAGTAGGGACTGGTATAACTAGTGTTATAGGAAAATATTTTGCTCCAAAGGGTAGTAAAATACATGATTATTATAAGGCGGATTCAATAATCCATCCAATCTTATATATGCTTGGTGGAATATTTATACTCTTATATTTTTTAAACGAAATAGGGGTTTACGCTGCCCCTGATATGATAGTTGGACCTTCTACTGGTGAAATGGTTATTCCAGGGGTTGTTATAGGAGTAGCTTTTATAATTCCGGTTGGTGCTATATTTATTCCATTTTTAACAGATTTTGGATTAATAGACTTTTTAGGAGTATTACTTGAACCTCTTATGAGACCATTATTTAGAACACCTGGTAAAAGTGCAGTAGATGCAACAGCATCCTTTGTAGGGTCTACTACAATGGGGATTATAATAACAAGTAGAATGTATAAAACTAAAATGTACACAGAAAGAGAATCAGCTATTATATGTAGTTGTTTTAGTGCAGTTTCAGTAGGATATGCCTATCTTGTTATGGATACAGCAGGAATAAAAGACTACTTTGTAGTTACCTATGCAGTATCATTTTTAATAACATTTATACTAGCAGGTATTATGTCTAGAGTATATCCCTTAAATAAAAAACGAGATGTATATATAGATGAAAGTCCCCAAAGTGAAGAAGATAGAAAACCATTAATTTCAGGTAGACAAGGTGGGATGATAAAAACAGGAGCACATAGAGCAACTGTTAGAGCCTATACTTCTGGAAGTTTGTTTAAAAGAGTAGTGTCATCTGTAATAGATGCATTTCCAGTACTTCCTAAGGTTATAACCCTACTTTGTTCTATAGGTATACTTGGAATGATAGCAGCA
>NZ_JBQDAA010000002.1:34921-40840 GCF_052089545.1 Tissierella sp.
ATAGCAGCAGCAGCTATTTCTACAGGAATAACTGAGATGTTTATACCTGTACTTACAATAGCAGATCAAGTAGCAGATCTTCATATTCAAACTAGGTTTTTTGTAACAGGAGTATCAATGGTTCAAATAATATTTTTAGCAGAATCAGTAGTAGTTATAATGAATACAGGTCTTCCAGTTAAGTTTAGAGAACTTATGTTAATGTTTGTTCAAAGAACGATTATAGCCATACCACTTGTAGCATTCTTTATGCATATATTATTTTAAACCATATAAATAAAAGCTTGATACAAAATTTATTTTGTATCAAGCTTTTATTTATCTTTATAGGTTTTCTTTTACAAATTCAAATACTTCTTCAGCGTGACCTTTTACCCCTACTTTTCTATATTCTTGTCTTAATATTCCTTCTTTATCGATTACAAAAGTAGATCTTTCAAGTTCAAGGCCTATTTTTGAAAGTATCCCTTCATCCTTATATACTTCATACTTTTTAGCAACCTCTTTATCCTCATCACTTAGGAGTATAAAAGGAATAGTTAAATCTCTTACAAAACTTTGATGTGAATCTACACTATCGGGACTTACTCCGATTATTTCTGTATTCACTTTTTTAAAGTTATTATAGAGTTTTCCAAACTCATTAGCTTCGTTAATTCAACCAGGTGTGTTATCTCTTGGGTAAAAATATAAAACTACATTTTTCCCTCTATAATCTTTTAAGGATACTTGACTATCATTACTAGCCTTTAGTGTAAAATCTGGTGCCTTTTCTCCAACCTTCATATAAAACACCTCCTATTAATAGACTGTACCCCCATTATCATAAGATAAACCTCACTTTATATAATTAAAAGAGAATAATAAAAACATATATAAAGTAATATTTAAAACAAAACATTATTATCTTGTGATAACATAGTTATTAATGGAATATGCTAGGAGGTAAAAAATGGAGGAAAGAGAAAATATTATAGAAATATCTCATTTAAGAAAATTTTTTGGACAAAAGATGGTTCTAAAAGACGTAAACTTACAAGTGAAAAGAGGTCAAATAATAGGATATATTGGACCAAATGGTGCTGGTAAAAGTACTACTGTAAAAATACTTTTAGGTCTTATAGAAGACTATGAAGGTAGTATAAAAATATTTGGAAAGGATATAAAAGAAAGCATAGATTACAAAGGTAAAATAGGATATGTTCCAGAAACAGCTGATATATATGAAAATTTAACAGCCAGAGAATACCTTACATTTATAGGTGGGCTTTACGGGATAGATTACGAGACGGCAGATGCTAAGTCTATAAAACTTATGGGAATGTTTGGAATAGACGATGTATATGATGCTAGAATTAGTTCATACTCCAAAGGGATGAAGCAAAAGACACTTATTATTTCAAGCCTTTTAAATGATCCTGAAATTCTTTTTTTAGACGAACCCTTAAGTGGAATAGATGCAAATAGTGTTATAGTTTTTAAAGAAGTACTAGATGAACTTGCTAAGATGGGAAAGACTATCTTTTACTCATCTCATATAATGGAGGTTGTAGAAAAACTAAGTGATAGGATAGTACTTATAAGTGAAGGCGAAATAGTAGCTGACGGAAATCTAGAAGATATAAGAAAACAATCCCTAGAAGGTTCTTTAGAGGAAATATTTAATGAACTTACAGGATTTGATAAACATAAGGAAATAGCAAAAGAGATGGTTTCAGTAATAAGTGGAGGTTTTTAAATGAAAGATAGAGCCTTACTTAAATTATTAGATAAATTTAAAAAACTATTTGAAAAGATGGATATAGACTATGGTTCTTTAAGAAGCATATTAGATATAAAACTATTACTAGATGGAAGAAGATCGGCTACTATACTTCAAAACCCAAATACCAAAAATAAAAAAGAAAAAAACAACTTCCTATCTTCCTTATGGATATATCTGTTTTTAGGGCTTGTGATGATACCCCTTGTAATGCTTGGAGATGAGTATCTCTTTCAAATGAGCCTAGTATTTGCTATGTTTATGTTTTTTATGATTACTTCACTTATATCTGACTTTAGTTCAGTTCTTTTAGATGTAAGAGACAAAGACATACTTCTTTCAAGACCAATAAATAGTAAAACTTTAAATACTGCCAAATTTATTCACATAACATACTATATGTTTATGACAAGCATGGCACTTATAGGGCCATCACTCCTAGCTAGTCTTTTTAAAAGAGGGGTTTTATTTTTTATAATATTTTTATTTGAAATAATACTTATAGATTTATTTTTAATAGTTATAACTGGACTTTTATATTTATTTATATTAAAGTTTTTCGACGGAGAAAAACTAAAAGACATGATAAATTATGTGCAAATAGGTCTTACAATCACTATAACTGTTGGTTATCAACTCCTAATAAGAGTTTTCGATATAGTTGATCTTCAAATAATAGAATTCCAAGATAAGTTTTGGACATACTTATTACCACCTATATGGTTTTCAGCACCATTTGAATATATTTTTAAGGGGAGTAGGCAAAGTTATATAATTATTTACTCTATACTTGCTATTTTGGTGCCAACTATAGCAATAATAGTTTATGTAAAAACTATGCCTATATTTGAAAGAAATCTGCAAAAGTTAACTAGTACAGGTGGAGTAAAAAAGAGTAAGACTAAGAGATTAAGGTTTATAAGTAAGATAGTTTGTAGAAACCGTGAAGAAAGAAATTTTTACAGATTTTCTACAAATATGCTTAAAAATGAAAGAGTATTTAAATTAAGAGTGTATCCAAATCTTGGCTTTGGTCTTATATTTCCATTTTTAATGATCTTTCCCTTTATAGCAGATAGTTCATTTAATGAAATAAGAAGCTCAAATATGTATCTAAGTATATACTTTATAGCTTTTGCCTTGTTTGGAATAGTACAATTTTTAGGATATTCAGGAAACTACAAGGGGTCCTTTATATATAAAACTATGCCTATAAAAGAATATAGCTCTATATATAAAGGGGCATTAAAAGCTGCATTTGTAAATTTATTTACTCCCTTATTTATATTTGAAGCTATCATATTTTTAATAGTTTTTGGAATGAGGATATTCCCAGATCTTATACTTGTATATATAATATCAAATAAGAATCTTCCATTTTCACAAGACTTTGAAATGATTAAAAAAGGTAAATTTTTAGAAATGATAGCTACTTTATTTGTAAGTGTAATTCCATTTTTAATTCACTTATTTGCCTTCAGATTTTCATTTGGAATATATATTTATATCTTTCTAGCAATAGTTGTCAATCTTTTAGTATGGAAATATATTTTTAAAGAGAAAAATCCATCAATTGGGTATAATAATTAATAGGTAGGGATTTGAAGGAGATGTTTATATGAAAAAAAATATAAGTATTTTATTAATAGTTATAATGATGGTTTCTATATTAGGAGCTTGTTCTCAGGAAGAAAGTGGTAAAGAAGAGAAAAATGTAGATATAGAAGAAATTCATGTTAAAGTAAAAGAAGAACTTGGGAGATACTATATCCCAGATACCAATCTTAGTAAGGAAGTATTAGAAAATAGGACAGATCTAGATAAGGATAATATAGATGAGTTTATAGCTGAAGAGCCAATGATAAGTACAAAGGCAGATACCTTTATAGCAATAAAAGCTAAAGACGATAAGGCTGATGATGTAGAAGAAGATCTGGAAGAATACAGACAGTATCTAAATGAAGAATCTGTAAAATATCCTAGAAGTTTTGCAAAAATTAAAGCGGCTAAAGTTATCAGACATGGAAACTATGTATTTTTTATAATACTAGGAAGACCTAGTGGTATTGCTGATAAAGAAAGTGATGAGGCACTTGACTTTGCAGAAAATGAAATAAAAGGAATAGAAGAAGTAATAGATAACTTCTTCAAATAAATATTTAGCTTGGGTCTGTCCCAAGCTCTTTTCTTATCATGAAAGTTATTTAAAAAAAGCTGATAAATAGTAAGGGGATGAAATAGATGGGGGATTTAAAGAAAGAAAGTAAGAAAAAGGGAAAAAGTAAAATTAAAGGTAAATATCTATGGTTTGTTTTATTTGTAATATTATCAGGCGTATTAGGATTTCTAATGGGATATCTTAAATCAGGTATTCTAGAAGAATTTTTTGAAAGATATATTAATAATGATATGTGGTATATGGAAATGCTCAATATGGCTCTAATGGTTCTTATATTTATAGTTGGATTTATTATACATATTATACTTCATGAAGGAGGACATCTAGTATTTGGATTCATTTCAGGATATGAATTTGTATCTTTTAGGGTAGGTTCATTTGTAATTATAAAAGAAAAGGGTGAGTTCAAGTCAAAGCGCTACAGCATACCAGGGACAGCTGGTCAGTGCCTTATGATGCCGCCAGAAAAAAAGAATGAAAACTTTCCTTTTATCCTATATAATCTTGGTGGAGCCTTATTTAATATAATAGTTTCTGCAATTACTATAGTAATTGCCATGTCTTTAAAAGAATTATCCTGGATAAAGGTAATATTAATCTTAACTAGTGGCGCTGGTTTAATTGCAGCAATAACTAATGGTATACCTCTAAAAATAGGGGGTATGACAAATGATGGCCATAATATAATGACTATGGCTCGAGATAAAGACTCAAGGGATTCATTTTATTTACAACTTAGGGTAAATGGTCTTTTAACTAGTGGGATTAGAATAAAAGATATGAATTATGATGATTTTATACTTAAAGAAGATATAGACTATAAAAATCCATTAAACTTTTCTAGAATATTTATAAATCACAACTACCATTTAGATAAATGCGACTTTAAAAGTGCTAAAGAAGCTTTAGAATTTGGAAGAAGATATGTAAATTCAACTATAGCAATTTATAGGATGGAGTGGCTTTCGGAAGTCTTATTTTTAGAACTTATAGGAGACTGTGACAGTCAAAGAATAGAAGAATTATATGATGAAAGTCTTAAAAAGTATATAGAAGCTTCAAAGTTTATGCTAAATAAAAAAAGAATTATGATGGCCTATGAACTTTTATATCAGGAAAACAAGCAAAAAGCATTGAAATATTTAGAGGAGTTAAAAGATCTAGCTAAAAGATATCCAGTAAAAGGTGAAGTAGATATGGAACTTATGTTAGGCAAATTTTTACAAGGAAAAATGTAAAATTAAATATTTATCTTTGGGGTATATTAAAGATACCAATAAAATTAAGGCTTAAAGGAGAATATTGATGAATAATATAAAACTTACTATAGTTTATTATAGTGTTACAGGCGTAAACTTTCAGCTTGCAAAGTGGGCAAAAGAGGCAGCAGAAGAAATGGGAGCAGATGTAAGAGTAGTTAAAGCAGCTGAAATAGAAAAAGAAGAAAGAATAAAGAAAAACCCAGCTTGGCTGGCTCAAAGAGAAAAGGAAAAGCATATAAAAGATGCAAGTTCAGAAGACCTAATATGGGCAGATGCTATAATATTTGCCTCACCAACTCGTTTTGGAAATGTAGCCTCCCAGATGAAATATTTTATAGATATCCAAGGCAGCACATGGGCTGCTGGAAAACTTGAAAACAAAGTAGTATCAGCTATGAGTTCAGCAAACAATAATAATGGTGGACAAGAAGCTACTATAAGGGCCCTTTATACAAGTGCCATGCATTGGGGAGCTATAATAGTAGCACCTGGCTATACAGATGATAGTTCTTATAAAGCAGGAGGGAATCCATATGGTACAACTGTAACTGTAAATAGAGAAGGCATGTTAGAAGATGTAGAAGAAGCAGTAAAACACCAGGCGAAGAGAACAATAGAAGTTGCAAGACTTATAAAACTTGGAAAAGAAAATGATGTAACACCAATACATTAAACAAAAACAAATCCTAAATATTTAGGATTTGTTTTTTACTTAT
>NZ_JBQDAA010000002.1:40850-42837 GCF_052089545.1 Tissierella sp.
ATTAAAGTAAAATATAAAGGTATTAATAATAGTAACTATGGAAAAGCTATCCTATAAAGATAATTAGTAAATATAGGAGGAAGACCATGACTTATAAATCTCAAATTGGAGTAAGTACTATAAGAGAAGAAGCGTGGGATAAGGTTACAGGAAGTGCAAAATACACTGGTGATATTCACTTTAATGAAAGCTTGCACGCTAGAATACTTACATCCACACATGCTCATGCAATTATAAAAAACATAGATACATCTAAAGCTAAAGCCTCTAAAGGTGTTAAAGCAGTAATAACTGGAGAGTATTTTCCAACACTTGTAGGATCAATGATAAGCGATAGACCACCTATAGCAAGGGGTAAGGTAAGATACTTTGGTGAACCTGTAGCCTTAGTTGTGGCAAACAAGGAAGATGAAGCTGCAGCTGCTGTAAATCTTATAGAAGTAGAATATGAACCTCTTCCACTAGTAAGTTCTATCAAAGATGCACTAGACATGGATGCTACATTAGTACATAAAGATTTAGGACGATATCATTATCTAAGTCCTGAAGTAATACCTGTAGCAGATTCTAATATTTCAAATCGTATAAAGATTAGAAAAGGAAATATGGAATATGGATGGAAAGAAAGTGATCTTACTGTAGAATATGAGTTCACTATGCCTCAAGCTGATCATATAGCTATGGAAACTAGAAATACTAAGGCACAAATAACTTCAGACGGAACAGTCAATATATATACATCAACCCAGTCACCTTTTGGAGTGAAGGAAGAACTGAGTGAAGCATATAGTATTTCTGAAGGTAAAATAGTTGTTCATACACCCTTAGTAGGAGGAGCTTTTGGCGGGAAAACTTCAGCCACTATAGAATTTTTAGCCTATTTAGCAAGTCATGCAGTAGATGGAAAGATGGTTACAATAGCAAATACTAGAGAAGAAGATATAAGTACTGCTCCTTCCAAATTAGGAGTAGAAGGAAAAATAAAACTAGGAGCTAGAAGGGATGGGAGAATAACTGCTTTAGAATGCATTTATCTTGTAGATTGTGGCGCCTATGCAAATACAGGTCCTAATATGGCTAGAGCAGTTGCAACAGATTGTTCAGGACCTTATAATATTAAAAACATAGATTGTGATAGTTTTTCTATATATACAAACCATACTTATGCCACTTCCTATCGAGGCTTTGGACATGGGGTAAGTACTTTTGGTATGGAAGTGGCTATCAATAAATTAGCTAGGGAATTGAAAATGGATCCTTTGGAATTAAGAAGAAAAAATGCTTTAAAAGAAGGAGACTTTTCACCAACACAAAGCAAAATAACAATGAGCAATACAGGTGATTTAGAAAAATGTATATCAAGCTTAAAAGGCTTAATGAATTGGGATAAAGGAAATAGAATAAAAACAGATAAAGGAACTATAATATCAAAGGGGATAAGCTGCTTTTGGAAGACATCAAGTAGTCCTTCAAATGCAACTTCAGGTGTGCTGTTAACTTGTAACAAAGATGGAACTATAAATGCAAACTTTGGAGCTACAGAAATAGGACCTGGAATGAAAACAGCAATAGGTCAAATTATAGCGGAAAAGTTAGGGATGAGTATAGATGACATCTATATTTATATGGATGTAAACACACGGATAACTCCAAAACACTGGAAAACTGTAGCAAGTATGACAACCTTTATGGTTGGTAATGCTGCTGTTGATGCAGCAGAGGATTTGATTACACAAATAAAAGAAGTAGCAGCTATAGCTCTTAGATGTACACCAAATGATTTAGATATAGAAAATAAAAGAGTGTTTTTAAAAGATGATAGGACTATATTCTTAGAATTTAAAGATATAGTACATGGTTATCAATATAAAAATAGTTCATCTATAGGTAGAGAATTGATAGGAAGAGGAAACTATATTGTAAAAGGTTTATTACCCTTAGATAAAGATACAGGCAAAGGAAAGTCTGGAGCTTCTTGGACAGTAGG
>NZ_JBQDAA010000002.1:42847-61091 GCF_052089545.1 Tissierella sp.
AATCCTAAAATACATACTTATAGATTACTTAAGGCTGTAACTGTATTAGATGTTGGTAAGGTTATCAATCCTAAAATGGCTAGAGGTGTAATAATGGGTGGTATGAGTATGGGATTTGGCCTAGCAACTAGGGAGGAATTTATATATAATGAAAAATCTATATTGGAAAATACATCCCTTAGAACTTATAAATTAATGCATTTTGGTGAACAACCAAGATATATAGTTGACTTTATAGAAACGCCTCAGATAGATGCTCCTTTTGGAGCAAGAGGAATAGGGGAACATGGTATTTTAGGTATACCTGCAGCCTTTACCCATGCCATAGAAATAGCAACACAAGAAGAATTTCATCAGATACCTATTTCACCAGAATTAATATGGAAAACTGCAAGAGGAGGGCAATATGATACCATTTAATTTTGAATACTATAGACCAAATACTATAAAAGATGCTGTTAAATTATTTAATGAATTAGATTTGGCAGGGAAAGAACCTATCTATTATGGTGGTGGAAGTGAATTTATAAGTATGGCAAGGATGAATAATGTATATACAGAAGCAGTTATAGATATTAAAGAAATAAAAGAATGTAATGAATATAGATTAGAAGGGGATAATTTAATAATAGGAGCAGGAGTAACACTTACTAGGATTACTGAAGAAAATATATTTCCCCTCCTTAGTATGACAGTGAAAAGAATAGCAGACCATACTATGCAAGGAAAGATAACTATAGGAGGTAACCTATGCGGAACTATTATATATAGGGAAGCAGTGTTACCACTCTTAGTAAGTAATAGTAAAATTGTTATAGGAGATAAAGATGGTGAAAGAAAAGAGTGTTTAAAGGATATATTTAATGGAAGGCTAGAACTAGAAAAAGGAGAATTACTAGTAAAGGTTATAGTGCCACAAAAGTTTTTAAATTTGCCACATTTACATGTAAAAAGAACAAGAAATAAAGGGAAGCACTATGATAAGTTTAAATGTCAATGGAGAAGAAGTAGATCTTATGATAAAACCATCTGATACTTTACTTTACACATTAAGAACACAATTAGGCCTTACAGGAGTAAAACCTGGCTGTGAAAATGGAGACTGTGGTGCTTGTACTCTTTTAATAGATGGTTGGCCTATAAAATCATGTTTGATGCTTACGGTAGAAGCTATAGATAAAAAAATACAAACGGTAGAAGGATTAAAGGGTGCTCCAATACAAAAAGCTTTTGTTGAAAACTTTGGCTTCCAATGTGGGTATTGCACCTCTGGATTTTTAATGGTTTGTCACTCTCTATCTAAAGTTCACCCAGGTGCAAATAAAGCAACTATAGAAGAATGGCTAGATGCAAATATATGTAGATGTACAAGTTATCAAGAAATTGAAGATGCTATAAATTCAATTATTAATAATGAAATGTAAAGGTACCTATAGATAGAACGCTTGGAAAAGCGTTTCATCTATAGGTCCTTTTATATTGTAACTAAGACTTTCTTTTTCTCTTTATAAATACTACAGCTAAAATAGCTAAAGGAATAAAAATTAGAATATAAGGAAGTGCATAAACCAACCATATCTTACCTCTATAAGTTGTAGATTTAAAGTAGCATATTCAACCCTTTCATAAGATTGAAACCTCTTACATATATTATATAATGTTAAAAACAAAAAATATAATATTATGGCAAAATATTGATATAAAAAAATGGTATGAAAGGATGAAAGGTCTTGAATAACAATAGTAGAAATAAGATATTCACTTACAGTCATATAAAATTATTTGCCCTTATATCAATTTTAGTATTTGTTTTTTCCTTCGTAATTGGAAGATATAGTGTTTCTATTAAAATATTGTTAAGGGTATTTTCTTCAAAATTTATAGATATTCCTCTTACTTGGCCTAAGTCTATTGAAACTGTCATATTTAAAATTAGATTTCCAAGGATTCTTGCAGCCTTACTTGTTGGAGCCTCCCTTTCAGTATCGGGTCTTGTATATCAAGGCATATTTAAAAATCCCCTAGCATCACCTGATATATTAGGTGTTTCTTCAGGTGCAGCATTTGGTGCGTCTTTAGCTATACTCTTATCATATTCAAGTTCTGGAATACAACTTACATCTTTTATATTTGGGCTTCTTGCAGTGGGACTAGTCTACTTTATTAGTTGTAAAATTAACCAAGACCCTTTAGTATCACTTGTCATTACGGGAGTATTGATAGGATCCATATTTTCATCCTTAACTTCTTTAATAAAATATCTTGCTGACACAAATGACAAATTACCTACCATAACATTTTGGCTTATGGGAAGCTTATCAGATATCAGTATAGGAGATATTAAAACTATAATATTTCCGATTATGATAGGTATCATACCTTTATTTATTTTAAGATGGCGTTTAAATGTCTTAACTTTAGATGAAGATGAAGCTAAAACATTAGGAATAGATACTAAGAAAATGAAGCTGATAGTAATAATATGTTCAACATTAATAACAGCATCTGCAGTATCTATAAGTGGAATGGTTGGCTGGATTGGACTTGTTATACCACATTTATCTAGGGCTATAGTAGGGCCAAATTATATGGAACTAATACCTTCTACAATATTGTTAGGCGCTTCCTACTTACTTATTATTGATAATATATCAAGGACTATTGCATCGGTAGAAATACCATTAGGTATATTAACTTCCCTAATTGGAGCACCGCTTTTTATATTCTTATTAATGCATAGAAAAAGGAGGATAAGATAATGCTTGAGGTTAAGAACTTAAGCTGTAGATATGGAAAACATAAAATTTTAGAAAATGTATCTTTTTCAGTTAATAAGGGTCATATAGTATGTATTTTGGGACCTAATGGCTCAGGAAAGTCTACACTAATAAAATCCATAGTCGGATTACTTATACCCTTTAAGGGAGATGTTTTTATAGATGGAGTAAATAGTAAATTCTGGAAGTGGAGCAAAAGAGCTAAGAAAATAAGTTATATACCTCAAACATTTAATTCTACTTTTCAATATAGGGCAATGGACATAGTTTTAATGGGAAGAACTTCATATATCCCTATATTATCAAGCCCTTTAAAAAAAGATATTCAAATAGCAAAAGAGTCTATGGAAAGGCTAAATATATTACATCTTAAAGATAAAATATATTCACAAATGAGTGGAGGGGAAAGGCAATTAGTCAAAATCGCCCAAGCCCTAGCTCAACAATCTAAAATAATAGTAATGGATGAACCTACTAACAATCTAGACTTTGCAAATCAAAATTCTATCCTCAACTATTTAAAAGATTGCTCAGATATGGGGATAACTATTTTAATGGCAACACATTATCCACAACAAGCATTGAATTACGGAACAAAAGCCTTACTAGTAAAGGATAAAAATGTAGTTGAAATTAATAAACCAAATAAAAATTTAACAGAAGAAAGACTTAAAAGGTTATATGATATGGAGCTTAAATTAATAGAAGTCTATGTAGAAGGTAAGAGAAGGAAGATTTGTTTAACATAATTTTAAAAGGGGGATATAAATGGAAAAAAGGGTTATTGTGTGGCTTATTACTTTAAATATGCTTATGTCAATTTTTACGGGATGTACTAATATACCAGTAGATACTGGAGGAGAGCCTGATAAAGCTGATCAAGAATTTACTGAAGACATAAGCGATGACCAACTTAAAATAGTAGATATGGCTGATAGGGAAGTTTTGCTTCCTAAAAATATAGAAAAGGTGTTTTCAACAGGACCAGTTGGAACAATTGTACTTTATACACTATCTCCAGAAAAGATTATTGGATGGAACTATACATTAAAAGATGGGGAAAAAAGATATATTGATAAAAAGTACCATAGTTTACCTGATCTAGGAGGTGCAGGTAAGTCATCTATTAATTCAGAAGAATTACTTAAACAAGATCCAGATATTTTAATAAACATGGTAGGAATAAATAAAGAGAGTATAGAAAAAGCTGAAAGATTAGAAGATAAGTTGGATATACCAGTAATTATGATAGATGATGATATAGAAAAACTAGATGAATCCTATAAACTTCTAGGAAAAATACTGGGAGAGAAGCAAAGGTCTGAAAAACTATCAAATTATATATACAATGTATTAGAAGATATAAAAGAAAAAAGACAGAATATAGAAGAAAATAAGCGAGTAAGTATATATTATGCAGAAGGACCAAATGGATTGGAAACAGAACCGTCAGGTTCATGGCATGCTGAACTTATAGATATGGTAGGAGGAAAAAATGTAGCAGAAGTAGAAGCGAAAGATGTAAAAGGAAAGTCACAAGTATCAATAGAGCAAGTAATATCTTGGAATCCCGATATAATAATATCTTGGGATGATGAAAGAGGAGGATATTACTCTGGAATATTATCAGATCCAATTTGGAAAGATATAAATGCAGTGAAAGATAAGGAAGTTTATGAAATAGAAAACAATCCATTCAATTGGTTTGATAGGCCACCATCTATAAATAGAATACTAGGTTTGCAATGGTTAGGAAATTTACTATATCCTGAAATATACGATTATCATATGAGAGATCTAGTAAAAGAATTTTATCTTGAATTTTATCATTATAATTTAAATGAACAAGAGCTATATAATATACTAAAAAACACCTCAAGGTAAATAATTAAAAGTTTTAAAGGAGAAAATGTATGATTACAGGTATAATACTAGCATCAGGATTTTCAAATAGGATGGGAAAGGATAAACTTTTAATAGAAATTGAAGGTGAAAAGACAATAGAAAGGGTTATAAATGCTTGCATTAAGTCTAAGCTAGATAAAATCATAATTATATATAGAAATGAGAAAATTAAGCATATAGCTAATAGATATGGAATAAAAGCTATACAAAACAATAAGGCGGATAGAGGACAGTCAGAATCTATGAAGATTGGAATAAGAAATACAGGTAAGAAGAACTCCTATATGTTTATAGTAGGAGATCAACCATATCTTGATTCAGATACTATAAATCGATTAATAAAGGAATATAAAGATTCCAAATCAACTATTGCAATCCCATATTACAGGAAGAAAAGAGGGATGCCTCTTATATTATCAAATATATATAGGGATGAACTATTAAATGTATCTGGTGATAAAGGTGGAAGAGATGTAATAAAAAGAAACTTAAGTGATGTCCATATAGTTAATATTGATGATGAAAAGATTGGAATAGATATAGATTCAATAGAAGATTTAAATAGACTTAGAAGTTTTTTATATGATTATACTTTTTAGAGATGTCTTTGTGATATTTATTAACATGGTATAGCTATTTTATATTTCAATAAATTTAAACTTTATGCTACAATATAATTATAGGTAAAACATTGAAAATACAAGAAAAAGGAGTGATACTCTTGGATTTAAAACAAATAGAAAGAGATGCAAAAAAGGTAACATTAGAACTTTTACAAGCGGCAAATCTAGATCCTAAAAATGCAGTAGTTATAGGTGGAAGTACAAGTGAAGTAATGGGAGAACATCTAGGTTCTAAGACAAACCTTGAAGTAGCAAAGGCAGTAGTAAAATCTATAGTGGATGTGCTAAAAGAAAACGATATTTATCCAGTAGTCCAATCTTGCGAACATATAAACAGGGCTTTAGTAGTAGAAAGAGAATATGCTAAAATGCACGATTTAGAGCCTGTAAATGTAGTGCCAGTACCAACTGCTGGTGGAGGATTTTCAACTGCTGCTATGGAAATCTTAGAAGACCCTGTAGTAGTAGAAAAGGTAGGGGTAGAGGCTGGTATAGATATAGGTGATGTATTTATAGGAATGCATTTAAAAAATATAGGAGTAGTTGTAAGAAGTGATATAAAAGAAATAGGAAAAGCCCATTTAAGTATGATAAGAACAAGGTTTAAACTAATAGGGGGAGATAGATCAAAACACTTCTAAAATTTAACTTTTTATAGTCCATAAGAAATATCCTAGAATCGATTCTAGGATATTTCTTTAAAAATTTTAATTTAGTCTAATAGAATTAAATATATACAATATTGTACTTTAGATTTACTATATGATTATATACTGGTATAATTAAATTGAAATTATACAATTTTCGACATTTTATTCAGAGTATGATGTCAAAGATAGAAGTATTATTAAATTAATATCCAGAAAGTCAGGACATTAAAAACTTAAAATAAGGGGGCCAGCATGATCTTAAATATCTTTGTATTTTATCTATATGATGCTTTAACAAAGTTTTTTGAAGAAAAAATTGAAAAGACAATGCTAAAAGAACAAAATAAATACTATAAAAAACAATTAGGAATTATGAATACTACTAATGAAAATACTAGGGCCTTTAATCATGATTTAGCAAATCATTTGGCTATAGTAAGGGGTTATATTCAGATTAATGAAGATGAAAAAGCATGTAATTATATAGATAAAATGACTAAAAGTGTTTATACAGTAAAGGAGTTTTCTAATTCTGGGAATATAGATATAGATAGTATTTTAAACCATAAACTGTATGAAGCAAGTAAAAAAGAGATAGCTATATCTTTAGAAGTAAAGGTGCCAATTTCCATAAATATTGCATCTTTTGATATTGTAGTTATTTTAGGAAATCTATTAGATAATGCTATAGAAGCTACATCTAAATCTGAAAATGACAAATGGATAGATATTATAATAATATATAAAGAAGAGATATTATTTATTAATATAAAAAATACATTTATTGGGTCAGTTTATTATGAAAAGGATAAAATCCAGACATCTAAAAAAGATATAGAAAATCATGGAATCGGTTTAAATAACATTGAAAAAATATTAAAAAGATATGATGGAGTTATGGATATAGACCATGATGATAATGAATTTGAGGTAGAGATTACCATGTATATTGATTAAAATGTCAAAGTTTTAACATGAAAAATAAAAAAACAAAATAATATTATACAAAAAGTGAGAATAATGGGAAAATTTATGATATGATACAGATAATATGATAAGGGGTATCATATAATAAAAAGTTGGGGGTAATCTGTATGAAAAAAATGGTTTTAAGATTTAGTGGAGTTCTAGCTAGTTTAGCATTGATGGTAACATCTTTAAATGTAAATACTTGTTGTATATTCTTTTTGCATCAACCTAAACTACCAAAGGGTGCAGAGAAACTTATTAAATATTAATGTTAAGCAATATGATTGAAAAGATGACAAGCTATTTTGTTATCAATGGGATAATAGAAGATGGAGAAAGGGAAATCTATTCCTATGGACTACATCAAGCCTTGCTAATAATTATAAATATAGGGACAGCTGTGCTTATTGGATTTCTCTTTCAAAGAGTTTGGGAAGTTCTTATATTTATGGTAACATACATACCCTTACGTACTTATGGTGGTGGGTATCATGCTAAAACAGAAATGAAATGCTATTTTTTCTCTATAGCCTTGATCATAGTATCTTTGTTATTAATTAAAGTTATTCCAATTACAAAATTACTTATAATAACTTTATGCACTTTCTCAGGAATCATAGTATATACACTTGCACCTGTTGAAGATAAAAACAAGATATTAAACTATATACAAATCAATCTATATAGAAGAAAAACAAGGCTTATACTAGGTATTGAAACCTTAACTGTTTTAGTCTTATATTTATTAGGATTTAAAACTTTTTCATTTACAATTTCTTTGGCAATTTTTTTGATAAGTTTAATGATGATTGCTGGAAGAGTTAAAAATGGAAGGATTTAAATGTGAATCTTTGAAAATAGGCTCTTACATTACTATATAGTAATGTAAGAGCCTATTTTTATTTTAACTAATCTTTTTTAATTAATTCTAACTTATTTATTTCTTCTTTCCAAATAAATACTATAAGATTCTTTTCTTTATCCATACCCTTATATTTTACAATATTAGAGTTGTTTTCTTCATTAGTATTGTCAGTAAATCCTGCTTCTTTAATAGAATCTACATAATCACTTGCCTCATTATGTGATATATCATCAAACTCTAGAAACATCTTTTTGGGTCCTTCTTCTTTAGCTACAACTATCTCTCCGGCCAACTTAGGAGCTTGTGGCATAAAATCATCCGGCCATTTATCTGATACTTCATTTTCAGGTGTAGTTTCAGGTTCTTCTTGGTCTCCTTGCTCTTTGTCAACATCTGTGTCATCTTCAGGCTCTTCACTCTCTTCAACTGGAGGTGTAGAATCATCTACATCTGGGCCATCATCATTAGCACAAGCAGTTATACTAAGTACTAAGACTAAAGCTAATATTAGCTTTAATTTACGTTTCATAAAAATTCTCCTTTCAAAAGAACGTTTTTATCTAGAGTATATAAATAATACAATATAATCCTATCCTATATTATTTATATCTAGCTATATACCCAAATTAGGATATATAAACTACTATAGATGTTTTTTATTACTAAAAGTTATTGCATATTTTTGCAAGTATTATATAATTACATTATACATACATAGTTACACTATACATATAAACTATAATTTATAAGCCTATAACTCATAAGAAATGACAGGAGGAGATCTAATGAAAAGAATTAGTAAATTTATATCTATTATTTTATTGTTAGCCATTATGCTGCCCGGGATAGTAGATGCAGGGAATGTTAATTCATCTGAATCACAAGCACTTAATGAGGTGGAAGAAAAAAGTGAAATAGATAAATTAAGTGAGACAGATCAATTAGAATTAGAAGAAACAAATCTAGAATCAGAAACAGAAACAAATGAAGAAACGCAAATAGTAGAAAAGAAAGAAGAAATGGAAGCAGAAACAGCAACAGAAATAGAGGAAAAAGAAAAAGAAGAAGTTAAGACTAATGAAGATGAGCCGCAGAAAATGAACTTACAAACCTTTAGTGAATCAAATAAATACATAGAAAGAATAGAAGGAAAAAATAGAGTTGAAACATCTATAAAGGTAAGTCAAGCAGCATATAAAGGTGAAAAAGTTGATACAGTTTTATTAGCAGGCTATGATGGACAGGCTGATGCTCTAACTGCTACATTTGTTGCAGGTCAAGAAGATGCACCGCTTCTTTTAACTTATAAGAACAAAATAGATACTAAGCTTTTAGCTGAATTAGAAAGACTTAATCCTGAAAGAATTGTTATATTAGGTGGGGAAAATGTAATATATAAAACTGTTGAAAACGGATTAAGAAGTAAAGGATATGAAGTAAAAAGAATTGAAGGTAGCTCTAGAATAGAAACAGCTATAAATGTAGCTTCAGATTATTATGATTATAAAAGTGGACTTAGTAAAGCATCTAAAGCATTCGTAATTGAATACAGCTCACTTGTAGATGCACTTGCAATAGGTCCTGTAGCCGCAAGAGACGGAATACCAATCCTTATAATGAAAAAGGACAGTGTACCTTCTAGAGTAGCTGATTTTTTAAAGGAAAAAGATATAGAAGAAGTAACTATAGTAGGTGGAGAATCAAGAATTAGTGAAAAAGGTAAAAATGAACTTGAAAATACTGTTGGAGTCGGAAAAGTAAAAAGGATATCTGGTAATAATAGAATACAAACATCTATAACTATATGTGACACATACTTTGCAAATCGTGATAGTACAGTAGTTGCAAATGGACATAGATATACAGATGCACTTATAGGTGGATACTTTGCAGCAAAGAAAAATGCCCCAATAATTTTAACTAATGAAGGACAAGTTACAGAAGGTGCTTTGCACTGTATAGGAAAAGTAGATGTAAAATCTTATATATTAGGTGGAGACTCTGTTATAAGTGATAGTATGTTTAAATCTATAAAAAATAAATTAGAGCCAAAACCAAATCCAGAACCTAAACCAGAACCTGGACAAAGAAAAAAATATTCTACCACGGCTGATTTAAACATGAGGTCAAGTATAGGTGTAAAACCAAACAATAAAATATTAACAATACCAAGAGGTAAAGAGGTAAAATTTGTAAGTGATCATGGTAGCTGGAGTAAGATTAAATATAATAGTAAAGAAGGCTATGTTAGCAATAAATATATTAAGGTAGAGATAGTTCCAGAAGATGAGCCTGTTGAAAAACCAAAACCTGACGAACCAAAGCCAGGACAAGCTATGGTTTGTCTTGACTATGGGCACGGAGGTTCAGATCCAGGTGCTCTACTTAGAAATAGTAAAGACACTGTTATAAGAAGAGAAAAAGACGATACAATAAAAATGGGAAAACTAGTTGCAAAAGACCTTAGACGTCATGGAGTTATAGTAGACGAAACCCGTACTACAGATAAATATGTAAGCTTAAGTAATAGAGCTGCATTTTCAAATAAGAAAGACTATAATTACTTTGTATCATTTCACAGAAACGCTTTTAGTAAACCTAGTGCTGAAGGTGTTGAAGTTTGGACTACCAAATTGAGTAGTTGGAAATCTAAAGCATTAGCAAAATCTATACAAAAAAGCCTTGTAGGTGTAGGCTACACTGAAAGAAAAGGAGAAAAGTTTGCAAACTTTACTGTATTAGCTAAAACTAAAGCACCAGCTGTTTTAATAGAACTTGGTTTTATATCTAATGAAGGGGATAATCACATATATGATACAAAAGAGGATCAAATAGTAAAAGCAGTAACTTCAGCAATACTTGGACAATTAGGGATGGAATATAAAAATTAAATTTAAAATAAAAACAAGTTATAGATTTCAAAATCTATAACTTGTTTTTTTATCTAAAATTTTTACGTTTTTCTTCTAATTGTATGAAAAATTAACTTATGGAAATAATAGGTAGATGAAAGGAAGTGCTTATATGAGAGTGCCAAAACATTTAGCAGTTATACCTGATGGGAATAGAAGATGGGCAGAAAACAATGGTTTAACTAAAGATAAAGGATATAGTAGTGGTTTAAATCCTGGACTTGAAGTATTTAAACTGTGTGAAAAGGCAGGTATAAAAGAACTTACCTTTTATGGATTTACATCTGATAATACCAAAAGACCAAGAATACAAAGACTTGCATTTACAAAAGCATGTATAGAAGCAGTAGAGCTTCTCACAAAAGAAAATGCAGAACTTCTTGTTATAGGAAATACTGACTCTAAAATGTTTCCAGAAGAGTTAAGACCTTACACTAAAACCAGAAAAAAATTTGGGAAAGGTGGTATAAAGGTAAACTTTTTAGTAAACTATGACTGGAAATGGGATGTTGAAAACTTAAAAAATGAAGAAAAAAAGTCTATAAATCCAATAGATTTATTAAAATCTAAAGATATTTCAAGAGTAGATTTGATAATTAGATGGGGTGGAAGAAGAAGGCTTAGCGGGTTTCTACCACTACAGGCAGTCTACTCAGACTTTTTTATAGTTGAAGATTATTGGCCAGATTTTGATGAAGATCACTTTAGTTCAGCGTTAGATTGGTACAATGTTCAAGATATTACACTTGGAGGATAAATTCACTTGCATTTATCCTCTTTTTCTTTTATCATTAGAGTGTGATACTTTAACATTTGTATGAGATGATAAATTTTCTATATGAAGTGTTAGGAGAAGGAATTTCTTATTAATTGGTGGGCGATATAGGACTCGAACCTACGACTTTCACCTTGTCGAGGTGACACTCTACCAACTGAGTTAATCGCCCCAAATATACTACTTAAGTTTATCACAAAGTTTTAAGATGTTCAACAAATGTTTACCAGTATTTATATAGGGAAAAGAAATTTTAAATTGAAAATAAGGTGGTCTTATCATGGATTCAAATGTTTTAATGAGTTTTATACTTACATTACTTGTAGGACTTACAATGGGACTTGGAAGTCTTTTTTCATTTTTAGTTGAAGATGAAAACAAGAAAATTTTAAGTTTTGCGCTGAGTTTTTCAGCTGGAATTATGATATATATATCTTTTATGGAAATACTTCCTGAAGGAATGCATATGATAGAAGATGCAGTTCCTGGGAGAAAAGGACATTTAATAGTCTTAGCATCCTTTTTTGGAGGAATAATATTTACAGCTCTGCTTGAAAAATGGGTTCACAGTTTTGGAGGACATCACCATCATGATATAGATGAGGTTCATTCACACAGTGAATCACACGCTGAAAATGAAGAAAAAAATCATTTGCAAAAACTTGGACTTATGACAGCTGTATCTATTGCAATACACAATCTTCCAGAAGGCTTAGCTATCTTTACGGCAGGTCTTAAGGATATTACAATAGCTATTCCACTGGCAGTAGCAGTTGTTCTTCATAATATACCCCTTAGCATAGCAATTTCAGTACCCATATACTATTCAACTGGAAGTAAAAAAAGGGCTTTTCTATACTCAAGTTTAGTAGGCTTATGTCAACCGCTTGGTGCAATAGTAGGATACGCTATTTTTTCTAACTTCTTTAGTGATATGTTATTTGGAATATTATTTGCTATTATATCTGGAATAATGATATTTGTATCTCTAGATGAATTAATACCAACAGCCCAACAATATGAAGATCATCACTTTTCAGTCTATGGAACCATATTTGGGATGTTTATTATGGCAATAAGTCTTATGTTTTTTGGACATAGTCATTAAAATAGGAATAATTGTATTCATCTTACCCTATATTTATAGTATAATAAGATATAAGGAGGGTTTATATGGATATAACTACAATACTTTTTTACCTAGCAGGACTAATACTTGTATATGTAGTTGGTATGATTCTTGTGGTACCTCTTAAGTTACTAGTAAAGCTACTTATGAATGGAATTGCAGGTGGAGTGTTTTTATTTCTATTTAATATAATAGGAGGCATGTTTAATTTAAGCTTAGCAATCAATCCATTGAATGCTATTATAGTTGGGTTTTTAGGTGTACCAGGAGTAATACTTTTATTAGTTTTTAATTTTATACTATAAAATAAAAAGTTAATAAGAGATATATTATAATGAGCAAAAATGGCATAAAAATATTTGCAAAAAAAATATAGATATGATATATATACTATATGCAAACAATGAAGATAAGAGGAGGAAGCATTAATGGCATCATATAAAATGAAGGCAACAAAAAGAGAAAACATCGGAAGCAATAAAGTAAATAAACTTAGAGCAGAAAAGTTAATTCCTGGAGTAATATATAAAAAAGGGGAAGAAACAAAAAGCTTACAAGTTGATGAAAGAGACTTTCAACTAACATTTAGAAATGCTGGAACTACTTCAGTAATAGATCTAGATTTAGACGGTGAAACACATTCAGTAATAGTAAGAGAAGTTCAAAAACATCCTGTGAAAAACGAAGTACTTCACATAGACTTTTTAGAACTAAACATGGACGAAGTATTAAATGTTATGATACCTGTTAACTTAGTAGGTAGAGACGAAATAAAACTTCAACCATCAGTACTTACTCAGTTATTAAACGAAGTAGAAATAGAATGTCTGCCTAACAATATTCCAAATACAGCAGATGTAGACGTAACTGATATGGACTTTGTTGATCCACTATTTGTTAGTGACCTAGATATAGCAAAAGATGAAGACATAACTATACTAACAGAAGAAGATATTGTAGTATGTACTCTATCTGAACCAGATCTTGAAGAAGAAGAGGACGAAGACGAATTAGATGAAGAAGCAGATGCAGCAGATGTTCCAGTAATAGGTGAAGATGAAAAGGAAGAAGAATAATCTTTAAAACAGATAAATTAATTTATCTGTTTTTTTCTTGTCCAAAATTACATTTCTTGGGTATAATATAAATAATTGACCCAAGGAGGGATTAACGTGAAGATAAATAGGACTAATTTAAATTTAAAAATAACAGTTTTAATAACCTATCTTATAATGGTTATTACAAATGGTCTTGCAAACATAATTCCAATAAATGGAGTTATGACAGGTGAGGTTTCAGACTCATATGAAAACTTATTTGCACCGGCAGGTGTAACATTTTCTGTATGGGGAGTTATATATGCTCTTCTATTTTTTTATATAATATATCAATTTGGAATATTTCAAAAGAAAAATGATTCACACAGGGAAGATTTATTTCAAAAAATAGGAATATACTTTGCACTTACATCAGTTTTAAATACAGTATGGATATTTACCTGGCATTATAAAATTATAGAAGTATCACTTATTATTATTATAGCTATTTTAGTTTTACTTATATTAATAAACAATAAAACTCGTAAGATGAGATCATCTTTAAAAGATTATTTTTTTATTAGACTACCCTTTTCTGTGTATATGGGATGGATCACAGTTGCAACAATAGCAAATGTAACAACATTGCTTGTAAAACTAGGTTTTGATGGATTCGGTCTTCCGGAAACCTTTTGGACTATCCTAGTTATCATAGTAGGCCTTATAATAGCTTCACTTACTATTATAAGAAATAAAGACCTAGCTTATGGTCTTACTGTTATATGGGCATATATAGGTATATATATAAAACATACTTCAAATAGTGGTTGGAGTTCCAACTACAGCTCTATTATATTTACAGTTGTAGCAGCTATTTTGCTTCTTCTAGTAGTGGAAGGATATACCCTAGTAAACTTGAGAAAGGGAGATAGTAGGATTAGAGATATTTAAAGACTTTTATGTAAATCTTATGGAGACACGCACTAAAATCATATCATTTGAATAAATATATTACTATAGGAAATAATCCTAAGTAAAATAGTTAGGGGATGATGTATATGTATTGTAATATATGTGGAAATTCCAAGGAAAATATTAGTATATTTAATTTAAAAATATGTAAAAGTTGTTTGGGTGAAATAGAAAATTTAAATATAGAAGATGCCAACTATGATTATTATAAGAATTTAATGAGGATATTTTTAGGATATTATGTAAATACTCCACTAATACTAAACTCTGTAAATTAATACAGAGTTTTTTGTTTTTTAGTGGGTATATATTCAAATACAAAACTTATATTTAATTAGTGGAAATAGTCAGCTCAATGAGTTATAATTAACATTAAATAGTAGTAAAATTAAAGGGGCTGTTAAGATTTGAATGGTGTATTTATTACATTGGAAGGGCCAGATGGTTCAGGTAAATCTACAATTATAGGATTAATTGGAGAATATTTAGAAAAAGAAGGAATTGAATTTATAAAAACACGTGAACCTGGCGGAACAGCTATTGGCGAAGAGATAAGAGATATAATATTAGATAATAAAAACACAAATATGAGCTATCAAACAGAAGCTCTACTATATGCAGCATCTCGAGGGCAACATATACATGAAAAGATTCTCCCTGGTCTTAAGGCTGGAAAAGTAGTCTTATGTGACAGGTTTATTCTTTCAAGCCTTGCTTATCAAGGAGTTGGCAGAGAACTTGGAATAAAAAAGGTAAAAGCCATAAACGACTTTGCAATAGGAGATGTATATCCAGATCTAACCTTATTTTTTCATATAGATCCTAAAAAAACATTGGAGAGAAAATTTGGAAATGGAGATGCCGATAGACTTGAAAACTTAGGTAATGATTTTCATGAAAAAGTATATAATGGTTATATGGACCTCTTAAAAATTTATCCTGAAAACATAGAAATAATAGATGCAAATGGATCTATTGAAGAAGTCTTAGAACAAGCAATAGATAAGATAAATAAAGCAATAAGACAAAGGGGGTGATGTAGATGAAACTTATAGTGGCTATAGTACAAGACCAAGATGCTCCAAGCCTTATAGAAGATTTAACAGGACACCAATATAGAGTTACAAAACTTACATCTACTGGAGGCTTTTTAAAAGCAGGTAATACTACTCTTTTAATAGGTATAGAAGAAGAAGAAATAAAGCCTGTAGTAGATTTAATAGAAAGAAACTGTAAAACAAGAGAGATAACTACCTCACTTATGACAGTTACAATGCCAGGGGATACATATATACCCTATCCCTTAGAAGTAAAAGTTGGAGGAGCAACACTATTTATATTAGATGTAGAAAGACATATTAGACTTTAGGAGGGAACAGATGAAACTTATAATTGCAATAATACAAGATGAATACGTAAATAAAGTAATAAGAACACTTATGGATAACAAGATTAGGACAACCAGACTCTCTTCTACTGGAGGTTTTTTAAAGTCCGGAAACACCACTCTTCTAATAGGTACAGAAGAAGAAGAAATAGATCATATAACTGAACTTATAGGTGAACAAACTAAAATCAAGAAAATAAAAGAAGGAAAAGAAGAGATAATAGTAGGTGGAGCAAATTTATTTGTTGTAGATATACACGACCACATAAGACTGTAGATGAGGGGCATATATGGATTTTAAAGATATAATAGGACATGAAAACATAATCAAAAGCTTAAAAAAATCTATAAAAGATGGAACTACAAGTCACGCATATTTATTTCAAGGAGAAAAAGGCATAGGAAAGAAAAAGCTTTCTTATGCCTTTAGCAAAGCACTTCTTTGTCTAGCTGATGAAGAAAAGCCTTGTAACAACTGTGTATCTTGTAAGAGATTTGATAGTTCTACAAATCCAGATTTTTTACATATAGAACCAGAAAAAAACATGATAAGAAAGGCTGAGATAGAAAAGTTACAAAGGAAAATGCCAACAACTCCTATAAATTCAAGTAAAAAAGTTATTCTAATAGAAGAAGCACATCTTATGAATAAAGAAAGTACAAACAAACTCCTAAAAACTCTAGAGGAGCCGCCACCATATGTACATATTATATTAACTAGTTCTGAACCTTTTAAACTCCTACAAACTATACTTTCTAGAGTCCAGCTGATAAACTTTTTTCCAGTTCCAAAGGAGAAAATCCAAAATCTACTAATAAAGGAATATGGCAAATCAAAAGAAGATGCTAAGTTTATAACTGAATTCACTAAAGGGGCAATAGGAAAAAGCATAGAACTATCCAAAAATGATGAACTATTTGGAAAAAGAGAAGAAGTTTTAAAAATTTTAAACCCAATTATCCTTGGAGACAAGACAAAGATATTTTATTCTATGGACTTTTTTAATAAATATGAAGAAGACATAGGAGAAATATTAGATATAATTATATATTATTTTAGGGATCTTTTACTCTACAAAAAAATAGGAAATAGCCCACTTATCATAAATAAAGATAAAATTCACTTGCTTTCCCAACATTCATTTATGGATTTTAATAAGATAAGTGATATAATAATAAATATAATGGAAACTAAAGACATTATAAAGAGAAACATAAACTATAAATTGGCAATAGAAGCTATGCTTCTTAATATATAGGGGGTAAAGGATGGTAAAAGTAGTAGGAGTAAGATTTAAGAAAGTAGGAAAGATATATTATTTTGATCCTTGTGATTTTGATATAGAATTAAATGATTTTGTAATAGTAGAAACAGCTCGTGGGATTGAATTCGGTGTTGTTGCTGTTGGACCAAAGTTTATAGAAGAAGAAGAGATAGTATCTCCTCTTAAAAATGTACTTAGAATTGCAGAAGATAAGGACTTTATAGTCCATAGGGAAAACATGAAACTAGCAAAGGCAGCCCATAAAATATGTGAAGAAAAAGTAGAACTTCATAATTTAGAAATGAAAATCATAGATGTGGAATATACATTTGATAATAATAAAATAATATTTTATTTTACAGCAGATGGAAGAATAGACTTTAGAAATCTTGTAAAAGATCTAGCAGCTATATTTAAAACTAGAATAGAATTGAGACAAATAGGTGTAAGAGATGAGGCAAAGATGCTTGGAGGACTGGGTCCTTGTGGTAAACCTTGTTGCTGTATTCAATTTTTAGGAGATTTTGAACCTGTATCTATAAAGATGGCAAAAGAACAAAACCTATCTTTAAATCCTTCTAAAATATCTGGACTTTGTGGTAGACTTATGTGCTGTTTAAAATATGAAGAAGAAGCTTACGAAGATGCGCACAGTAGAATGCCAAATCTTGGAGATATAGTTATAACTGAAGTGGGTGCTGGAACTATAGTCTATACTTATACACTACTTGAAACTGTAAAGGTAAGGGTTGCACTTGAAGATGGAAGTGAAGATGTATTTAAATATCCTATAAAAGATATAAAACTTACAGGAGAAAGAGATAGTTCATTTTTAAATTCACTAAAGAGAAGCGGAGATTCTTCTGATAATATGTAAAAATAAAAAACAGTTTGATTTTTGTTGAAAATCTGTTAAAATATAGATAGATAAAATTTCTAGGGGGTGGAATAGATGGCATATGTTATAAATGATGAGTG
>NZ_JBQDAA010000003.1:0-37751 GCF_052089545.1 Tissierella sp.
CATAATTTAGAGATATTTTCAGAGGTCTGTGTCACATATGTTTGACTTCTCTAGATATTAATTAAAGATTTATTAGCCATTTAAAGAAAAAATAATTCATTTATGATATAATAAATAAATAGTTAATACATAAGGAAAGAAGGATTAAAAAATGGATAAAAAACCAACAAAGATAAAACTTTTATTAGAAGATATACTTTTGATAAATCTTTCTTATATATTAGCCCTATATATAAGATTTGATTCAGTTATGGCACCAAAATTTTCTGTGTATTTTGAAATATATATTAAAGTTGCTATATTCATAACTATAATTAAACTTATAGTATATAATTTTTTCGATATGTATAATACACTTTGGAAATATGCGAGCGTTAAAGAACTAAGAAATATAGTTATAGCAGTCTTTGTATCAAACACAATAGTCATAAGTGGATTGTTTATAACTAATAACAATCTTCCTAGAGGAATTTATGTTATAGTTACTCTTCTTGAAATGTTCTTGATAGGTGGAATAAGATTTTCTTATAGAACATTTAATAAAAAGAACATATTTACGAGATTTAGAAAGAAAAATAAAAAAAGAATACTTATAGTAGGAGCAGGAGATGCAGGGGCCATGGTTATACGAGAGTTTAGAAACCATGAACAGTTAAATTCAGAACCAATAGCTATAATAGATGATGATGAGAAAAAAAAGGGTAGTTTAATAAATGGTGTAAAAGTGGTTGGAGGAAGAAAAGATATCCTTTCTGTTAGTGAAAACTATATGATAGATGAAATAATAATAGCTATGCCTTCAGCATCAAAAGAAGAAATCAAAGAAGTGCTTGATATATCTAAAGAAACTAAATGTAAGTTAAAAATGCTTCCTGGAATTTATGAACTTATAGATGAAAAGGTAAGTATAAAGGAAATAAGAGATGTAGAAATCTCAGATGTATTAGGTAGAGAAGAGATACGAGTAGATTTAGATCAAATTTGTTCTTATATAACAGGTAAAACTGTTTTGGTAACGGGTGGAGGAGGCTCCATTGGATCAGAACTTTGTAGACAAATTGTAAGATTTAGTCCAAAGAGACTTGTACTTTTAGACATATATGAAAACTCTGTATATGATGTTCAAATGGAACTAAACAGAAACTATCCTGATTTAAATTTGCAGGTATATATAGGTTCAATTAGAGATAAGGATAGACTTGAAGAAATATTTGAAATGGAAAAACCACAAGTAATATTCCATGCAGCAGCTCATAAGCATGTTCCACTTATGGAAGATAGTCCAAAAGAAGCTATAAAAAACAATGTGTTTGGAACACTTAATTTAGCCCAGCTTTCAGATAAATATGGTCTTGAAAGATTTGTAATGATATCAACTGACAAAGCAGTAAATCCAACAAATATAATGGGGGCAACTAAAAGACTTTGTGAGATGATAATTCAATCTATAAATGTACATTCTAAAACAGAATTTGTAGCTGTAAGATTTGGAAATGTACTTGGAAGCAATGGAAGTGTAATTCCACTATTTAAAAGTCAGATAGAAGAAGGCGGGCCTGTAACAGTTACTCATCCAGATATCATAAGATACTTTATGACAATACCTGAGGCTGTTCAACTTGTAATCCAAGCTGGTTCCATGGCAAAGGGTGGAGAAGTTTTTATACTTGATATGGGTGAACCTGTAAAGATTATGGATTTAGCAAGGGACGTTATAAGACTATCTGGATTTGAACCAGATGTAGATATGCCTATTAAAATAACTGGTCTTAGACCTGGTGAGAAACTATTAGAAGAATTGTTAATGGAAGAAGAGGGCCTGACAAACACTTCTCATGATAAAATATTTGTAGGTAAGCCTACTTTTACAGACTATAGACTACTTTTAAAATCCTTAAATGAACTTCAAATCTTAATAAATGAAGGAGCTTTGGAAGATATTATGTCCCAAGTTAAAATGATAGTTCCAACATATAAGGATAATAGAGTTGTAAATAAAGAAATAGAAGAGAAAAGGAAAAATAGTTAAGCAAAGACCCTCAAGTCAACTTGAGGGTCTCTATCTAAAAATATCTTTTAATATAATTTTTCTTTATCTTACGGAGCTGGATAAGTAAAGACTAAGTAAAGACTAAGCATCAGAAAAGCATCTGACGCAAGTCTTCTTTACATAATACCCATAACTCCTAGAGCTACTGGAAGTATAGCTGATATTATAAAAACAGCAACTAAAATCAGAGCTAATTTACGTTTCATTAAAACCACCTCGTTTAATTATTAGTTTAATTATATTATATTAAAAAAAATTTACAAGTAGAATAAATAAAAAATTGACTAGTCACATAAATTAATATAAAATTATAGAGTTAATTTAAGATAAAAGGAGAGAAAGAGATGTCAACTAAGTATATATTTGTAACTGGAGGAGTTGTATCATCATTAGGAAAAGGAATAACAGCTGCAAGCCTTGGCCAACTTTTAAAAAGTAGAGGCTTAAATGTAACTATACAAAAATTCGACCCATATATAAATGTGGATCCAAGAAACATGAGTCCCTACCAACATGGAGAAGTATTTGTAACCGATGATGGAGCTGAAACTGATCTTGATCTTGGACATTATGAGAGATTTATAGATGTAAATTTAAATAAAAATAGTAATGTTACTGCTGGAAAAGTATATTGGTCAGTTTTAAACAAAGAAAGAAATGGTGAATATGATGGTAAAACTGTTCAAGTTATTCCTCATATTACTAACGAAATATCTGATAGAATAATAAGAGCATCTAAAGAAGGAGAAATAGATGTAGTAATAACTGAAGTAGGTGGAACTATAGGAGATATAGAGTCACTTCCATTTATGGAAGCTATCAGACAGATAAAATATGTTGTAGGAAAAGAAAATGTAATGTATATACATGTAACTTTAATACCTTATTTAAAAAAGGCTGGAGAGTTAAAAACAAAACCTACCCAGCACAGTGTTAAAGAGTTAAGGGGAATAGGTATCCAACCTGATGTATTAATTTGTAGAACTGAACTTCCGCTTGAAGATCACTTAAAAGAAAAGCTTGCTCTTTTTACAGACTTAAAACCTTCTGAGGTTATAGAAAATATGGATGCGGATTCACTTTATGAAATACCTTTAATGCTCGAGGAGCAGGGACTTTCTAAACTTGTAATAGACCACTTAGGCTTAGAAACTAATGAACTTGACTTAAGTCATTGGCATGAGCTAATAGAAAAGGTAAAAAATATAAAAGGTGAAGTTAATATTGCTCTAATAGGAAAATATGTAGAACTTCAAGATGCTTATATTTCAGTAGTAGAGTCCTTGAAACATGGTGGTATTGAAAATGGTGTAGATATAAAAATAAAATGGATACAAGCAAGAGATTTAGATTGTGAAAACTGTCAAGATATTTTAAAAGGTATGCATGGTATACTTATACCTGGTGGATTTGATGATAGAGGCGTAAAGGGAAAGCTTGAAGCTATTGAATATGCTAGAGAAAACCAAGTTCCTTATCTAGGGATATCACTTGGAATGCAGCTTGCAGTTGTAGACTATGCTAGAAATGTACTTGGTCTCAAAGATGCAGATAGTACTGAGTGGAATAAAGAGACAGAAAATCCAGTAATAGATTTAAGACCTGAACAACCAGATTTAGATCTTCAAAATGGAGAAATAAGACTTGGGCTTTTCCCTTGTAAGTTAAAGGAAGATACACTTGCGAAAGAGATATACAATGACGAACTTATATATGAAAGACATATGAATAGATATGAAATAAACAATGAATATAAGGAAAGACTTATAGAAAAAGGCCTTATAGTATCAGGTATATCACCTGATGAAAGATTAATAGAAGTAGTAGAGCTAAAGGATCATCCTTGGTTTATAGGGGTAAACTTCCATCCAGAGTTTAAATCAAGACCAACACATGCACATCCTTTATTTAGAGAGTTTATAAAAGCAGCAATAAAAAACAGAAAATAATTTCAAGCCTAAGTCAATTGACTTAGGCTTTTTAATAGAAAATAAAGATAAAAAATGATAAAGTAAATAAGAGGTGATTTATGTGAAAGTTATGAAGCTTGAGGAGTTTTCAAGTACATATTTATTAGAAGAAAAGTTTTTCATTGTACCTAGTAAAAATATAGGACTTTTAATGATAAATAATATGCTTATAAGAGGACATAATGCACTTAATTTAAAACCAATAACCTTAGAAAGACTTAGCTTTGAAATATGCAAAAGATATATGGAAGAAAATAACATACTAGCTATAGATGATATATTAGGTAAAAATTTAGTGCTTGACTGTTTAAAGGAATTGGAATCCAAAGAAGAAGATTTCTTTTTTGAAAGAAAGTTAATAGACATAAATACTGCAGAGGAAGTTTATAAGGTAATCATGGAACTTAAATCTAATAAGATAGATGTTTTCCCAGACGAAAAGGATTTACATAAAATATATAAAGTATATAGTGAAAAACTAAAAAAATTAAATGCTATGGATTACTGTGATGTTATGATAAAAGCATTAGAAGTTAAGGAATTAGAAGATTTTAATAAAAAACTTATAGGAGTAGCATCAAATATAGAATTTCATAATCTAGAAAAGGATCTTTTTAATAAATTAGGTTCAAAAAAGGTAAAGATAAGAATGCCGGTGAAAAAGCTTGATAATTTACCTAAGGAATATTTCTTTAAAGATGAAAATAAAGAGAAAGTTGTAGAAAAAGAAATATGTTTCTTTAATGAATATGGTATTAGAAATGAAATAGATTTTATTATAAAAGATATATTTGAAAAAGGCAGATGCTTTGAAGATGTTGTAGTATCTTATACAGATAGAAAATATATAGAGCACTTAAATATAGAATTTGAAAAAAACAATATAGGAATAGATTTTGCTGAAGGTTTAAGTCTTTTACCTAGTACAAGTTATAGATTTATAGAATCACTTTTTAACTTTTATGGGAATCATTATAGTTTAAATGAAATAAAACCTATCTTCCTTAATGGAAGTCTTAATATAGAAAAAGAATCTACTTTAAAAAAAGAAAATATTACACAAGGGGCCATGCATGAAGAGTTAGTATCTTTAGGAGCTAGTGAGGGGAAGGATGCTTATGAAAAGCTAAAATATAACTTTAATAATATAAGCTCTTATTCTCGTGATAGAAGAGAATGGTTAAAAGAATTTTTTGGAGATATTTTGTTTCCTATATTTGAAAAGGAGATAGAATTTAAGGACTATATTGAAAGAATTATGGATTTAATTAAAAAGTACGTTAAAGTAAAAACTGATCATGATAAGTCTTCTAAGGCTGAAATGTTAGATACCTTAAGAGATATAAAGAAAATAGATTTGAATATCCAAAAGAAAGAATATAAAGATATGATTTTAAACTATATTGAAGATATAAGAGTTATGAGAAAGGGAATAAATCCTTCTCGTATATTTGCTTGCCCCTATGATAATGCTGCATATACTGGTAGAAAGTATCTTTATTTAATAGGTTTAGATAGTGATACTGTAAATAGTGAAATAGTAGAATCGCCAATACTCCTTGATACCATTAGGCGAGATATTTCTTTAAGTTTATCTTTTTCTAAAGAAAGATATAAATATAAAAAATATAAGATAAAGGAAACTTTAAGTGCAGATTTTGAAAGTATAAGCATAGGATATTCCAATTTTAATATGGTAGATGTAAAAGCTAAAACACCTTCAAGCGTATATATAGAATTAAAAGAAGAGTATAAAGAAGAAGATATTTGTAAAAGTGAAAAGAAAAACCTTTTAGCAAAAGACCTAGTCACTTCTGGATCGTCTTTAGAAACACTTGGACAATGTTCAAGAAAACTTTATTTTAAAAAGGCAATGGGTCTAAAGGAAAAAGATGAAATAGAAATTGATATGGATAGATGGCTTAATCCTTTAGAGAAAGGGATTTTAGTCCATGAAATATTAAACATATACTTTGATTTACAAAAAGAATCTAGAATAGAAGATGAACTTTTAAATATAATTGATGAAAAGTGTAAAGAAATGCAAAAAGAAATACCGTATATATTGGAAAATGTGTATATAAGAGAAAAAGAAGAGATAAAGAAATATTGCAAATCTATAGTTAAAAAACAAGAGTTAGATTCTTTTCAAGTGCTAGTAAATGAACTATCTTTTGGACTGGAAAAAATAAATCGTATTTTTGGACCATTGAAAGAACAAAAAGTTCAAATAGGAGATACTTGTTTAAATGTAAAAGGAGCAATAGATAGAATAGACATAAATGACTATAAAAGGTCTATTAAGATAGTAGATTATAAAACTGGAAGTTTAGAAAACTTTGATAGAAAGCTTAGAAGATCTTCAGGAAGTGGAAAAAATAAAACTCATGATTATAGTGATGGTCAAAAGTTTCAGTTTTTCATATATAAAAAAGCTTTAGAAGATATATTAAAAAATGATGAAAGGTTTAAAGACTATACTATAGAATCTTTTTCCTATGACTTTGGAGTGAAATCTATAGATTTAGATTTTGACAAAGAACTTTTAGAGAAAATAGAAGATAGGATACAGTATCTTTTACAAATAGATATATTGGAACATGATAAAATGATAGTTTATGATGAGGCAGATGCTCTTACATGTAAATACTGTGAGTTTAAAAATATATGTAAAACAGATTCTAGCAAATTAAAAAAGGAGGCAGAGTAGATGGAAAAGCTTATAGAATTAGAATTTCAAAAAAGAGAAGAGATAGTAAATACATTCGATAAAAACTATCTACTTGAAGCTGGAGCTGGGGCTGGTAAAACTACTATTATAGTAGAAAGAATTATAAACCATATAATAAGTGAAAAAATAGAAGCTAAAAATATAGTAGCTATAACATTTACTAAAGCTGCATCTTTAGAACTTGCTGAAAGAATTGAAAGAGAAGCTTTAGAATATCTATCTAAAGAAAAAGATAAATCTACTAGGGAAAACTTAGAAAGAGTAGAAGAACTTTTTTCTGGGACTATTCATTCATTTTGTGAGATGCTACTTAGAGAGATGCCTTTTGAAGCAGGTCTTACTCCAGGATATGAGATAGTAGAAGATAGTAATGAGTTTTATGAAAAAATCTGGTATGAATTTTTAAGGAATAATAAGGATAAATATAAAGAATATATAGATTTATTTAGACTCTTTAATATTGATTATAGAGATTTAAAGCAAGGTGCAATATCAGTTATGGATAATCCCGATATAAACTTTGTAGGCTTTGATCTAGGTATAGATTATGAAGAGTTGAAAGATAGGTTTAAATCTTTAGATAAGAAAGCCTTAAACACTTCATTTATAAAACAAGGTTCAAATCTCGGTAAACTCTTTGTTAAAATTATAGAAGAGGGAGGAGATTTAAATAAATATATAAGTGATTTACTGAAAGAATGTCCTAAAATAAATTCAGATGATGATTTGACTAGTAAATATATATATAAAAAGCATCAGGAGAAAGATGAAGCTAAAGATATAGTAGACTTTATAGAAAAAATAATTGAAATATACAGTAGCTTAAATGCGATCATATATAATATTTGTACAGAATTTGTAAATTTAGTAGGAGAATATAAAGAGGTGGAGTATACAAACTATCTTACCTTTAATGATTTACTTTTCAAGGCTTGTAAACTTATTAAAACATCTAAAAAGGCTAGAGAACACTTTAGAGGTAAATTTAAGTATTTTTATATAGATGAAGCACAAGATACAGATCCACTACAAGCAGAACTTTTGCTTCTTTTAAGTCATGATGGTGATATTGAAGATTTAAAATCTTTTACAGATGTTAATCCAAAGGCTGGTTCCCTCTTTATAGTTGCAGATCCTAAACAAAGTATATATAGATTTAGAAGAGCTGATATAAGTATATATGAATCTGTAAAAGGAGTAATAGATAGGTTTGGAGAAGTTGTAAATTTAGATATAAACTTTAGATCTACGAATGGAATATGTAAATGGGTAGAAAAAACTTTCAAAGATAGAAGTGATGGATTTGCATTTTTAGAAGAGGCAAGTGATACTCAAGCGGGATTTAAAGGAATACTTAACTTTTGGAAAGAAGATGAAAAAGAAGATTCAAAACATCTGTCTGGAGTATATAAATATGAAACTCAAGATGCAAACATAGATGAAGAAGAAATAGAAAAAGATAAAGAAACACAAAGAGAAGTAAAAGAGGAAGAATATATTGCAAACTTAGTTAGAGATATTATAGATACAAAATATATAGATGAAAAAATTGGCAGAGATGAATTTACAAATAGAAGAGTAGAAAATAAAGACATAATGATATTGACTAAAACAAACGAAGAAACTGGAATATTCTTAGACGAATTAAAAAGAAACAATATACCAGCACTTTTAGCAGGAGAAAAAAGGTTGTCAGATAATAGGGAAGTTTTAAATCTTTTTTTACTGTTAGACTTTTTAATAGACCCTAGGGACGATATAAAATTTGTTGCTGTTCTTAGAAATTGTTTTTATTTGGAAGTTGAAACGGTAAACTTATTGTTCAATAAAGGGAAGAAAGCAAATGTTATGTTTAATGATGAGGAGTTTAAAAGAATCGATCATCCGCACTTAAAAGAATCTATTGCTTATTTAAAAGAAATTTTTACAAAATCTAAATATGAAGATCCTATAATATTTATTGAAAAACTTATAAAAGAAAAGATCGGAATATATGATACCCACAAAGAATATAGCGAAATAGAAAAAAGAGATGGCCATTCTTCTTTAGTCCAGACGGTGGAACTGTTAAAATCAAAAGGAGCTATAAGTCTTTACGGTATAAAAGAAGAGCTTAAAGAACTTATAGACAACAAAATAAATTATGAACTCCCTGTAAACTTAAATTTTGCACAAAATGCAGTTAGAGTTATGAATATACACAAATCAAAAGGGTTGGAAGCAAATATAGTTATACTAGTTGGGTGGGATAAAAAAAGAACTCTCATGCCTGATAGTTATCATGTAGAAAAAATAAAAGATGAAAATATTGGATATATTGTATGTAAAAGTAAAACATTAGTAAAATCTCCAGAAGAAAAAATACGCAAAGATAAGGAAAAGGAATTTAAAGATGCAGAATTAGATAGACTTATATATGTAGCCTCTACTAGAGCGAAGTCAGTTTTAATATTGCCAGCTATAGAAGATGAAAAAATGTTTTTATATCCTTTAAACAAAGAAATAGATAAAAAACTTTATTTAAAAGAACCTAATTTAGAAAATAAAAAAGAAATCTTATCAAATAGAAAAATTGAGGAAATGAATTTAACTAAGGAAATAGATATAAAAAGAAAAATATCTAAGGCTAGTTACGAAAAACTAAGTCCTTCTACTTATGAGAAAAAAAATTCATTTAAAAGTAACTATAATACTTTGAAAGAAGATTTTGTTCCAAGAGGTAAAATATATGGAACTATAGTCCACAAAGTATTTGAAATAATTTTAAAAGATATAGTAGATATAAATGATATATTAAAATCAAACATAGACTATGCCATAAAAGTATCTATAAAAGAATCATTAGATTCTATAGATTTAGATAAAGAAATTCTTGAAAGTCTTGTGCCTAAAAATGAGTTTAATTTAGAAATAGATAAAATGGAAAGTATAAAAGAGGAAACTACAAAGTTTTTATCAGAAAATTTAAAGAAGATGGTTGATTCATTTATAGACAATGAAATAGTAGTAGATGTATTTTCTAATGCTAAGTTAATATTGACAGAATTTCCATTTTATGTAGCCCTAGATTCCACTTTATTAGATTTAGATAAAAAGGAAGAAGTCCTAAGTTTAGTAAGTGGAGAAATGGATCTTTTAGTTCAAGGTAATGATGATAATTTTACTATAATTGATTATAAAACAGATATAGTAGATGAAAATTCTATTGAAAATTTAAAGGAACGATATAGTTTTCAACTAGAAAGCTATAAAAAAAGTTTACAAGTAGTATTAAAAGAAAAAAATATGAAAGTAGATGATGTATATATTTACTCTACCTATTTACAAAAAATGATAAATTTGAAAAAAGTAGCCCTAGCCTAGATAAAGGAAATTTCCTTTATCTATTTTTTTGTTGGAAAGTAACTATATAAGGGTATCTTATATGTACTAAGAGATAAAGGATGATTGGATGAAAACTACTGTAAAAGATGCTTTAGAGTTAGGATCTTTAAATGGATCAAAAATTGTAGCTGGGAAAAAAGGATTGGATAATGAAATTAGATTTATAAATGTTATGGAAGTTCCTGATATATCAGATTGGATATCTGGTTATGAAATGATATTAACTACTGCCTACCCGTATAGAAATAATGATACTGGTTGGGGGAAACTAATTGAAGACTTAAAAATGGAAAAACTTTCAGCATTTGCTATAAAACCTGATAGATATATTGATAAGATACCTCAAGAAGTAATAGATATGGGTAATAAACTAAATATTCCTATTTTAGAACTTCCCTTGGGAGCTAGGTTTGATTTAATAATAAATGATGTAATGAGAGAGATTATAAATAAAGATTATGCACTTATAGAAAAATCACAAAAGATCCATAAAGATTTTACAGATCTTATTTTATCAGGAGGAGGGCTGAAAGAAATAGCTAATATATTAGCTAAACTTACAAACGCCTTTGTGATGATAGGAGATAAAGATGAAAATATATTGGCTGAAAGCTCTAATTATAAACTTACAAAAAATATAGATATGGAAAAAAGATATGAAGAAAAAAACCAGTGACTATATATAAAAAAAATAGGGCGTATGTAAGACTGATTTCAGTAGATAAAGATTTTAAAGAAGTAGATATAATATCATTAGAAAGAGCTATAGAGGCAGTAGCAATTGTAATACTTAAAAAAATGGGAGAAGAAGAAATAGAAAAAAAATATAAGAATGATTTTTTAAATGATGTTATTAATGGTGAATTTAAATCAAAAGAAACTTTAATCGAAAGGGGAGCCTTTTTTAATATAGATCTTAATGGCTCATACTTACTTTTCTTACTTAGTATAGACTCATTTGATTATATTTTTTCTAAAGAATTTGGTGAAAGAAAACTACAAACACATAATATATTATCAGACTTATTTAATGTAGTATTTAATTCTTTCTTTTCAAAATCTGAAGAAAGTATAATATGGAGTATGAATAAAAATATATTTATTTTGTATCCGGTACTAAAAGAAAATGTAAATGATAAAAATTTTGTTAAAAATCTATCTGAAAATGTAGCCCAAAACATTAAAAAGAAAGTAGACAAACATATAAATGAATTTACTATAAGTGTTGGTGTGGGAAGATTTTATGAAGATGTTTTAAATATAAATAAGAGTTATAAAGAAGCTCAGGAAAGTTTGCGTATAGGAAAACTAGTTTGGGGAGACAACAATATATATCACTATGATGATATAGAGACCTATAATATTTTAATGAGGAGTGGTTCCAAAGAAGAACTAAAAGGTTTTGTACAAGAAAAGCTTGGTAAATTAATCGAACATGATAAGAAAAGAAACTCTGAACTCCTAGACACATTAGAAGAAATATTAAATAGTGATGGCAATTTAAGAACTACTGCTGAAAAAATGTTTCTACATTATAAGACGGTATCATACAGAAGAGACCAAATAGAAGAAATACTAGGTATATCACTTAATGATATGGAAGAAAAATTTTCAATTTATATGGCTTTGAAGATAAAACAGCTCATACAAGACACCATATAAGTTTATACCACAAAAATAATATCTTAAACTATCCATAAGATGAAAAAATGTACAAGCATCTTTATCTTTAAAGGATAATATAGAAAAGTTCTTTTTAGAGTATAATTATATATAAGAAGTCAAAGAACATATCTAAACTTCGATATAGAATTGATAATAATAAATAATACAATATGAAATTTGAAGGAGGACGAGCCTTACAAAAAGATGAATTCCTAAATTAGGAGGTTTTGTAAATGTCAGATTCTCAAGATCGTATAAAATTAATTTACGGTCCAGATGATAAACCTGATTCCTTAAAGGATACGATAATATATTCTCTTCAATGGATACTTATAATGTTTTATCCAGTAGTATGGGGATACTCTATTGTAGGTTTAGGTCTTGGATTCGAAGGCAATATGCTTGGAGCCTATATGGGTAGAGTAGTACTTATGATAGGAGTTTCCACACTTATTCAAGCTGTTATGGGTTACCGGCTATCAATGATATCTGGGCCTAATATTATTACATCTTTAGCCATAGTAGCTGCCATGTCAGTAGGTGGCAGGGAATATGCACTCTTATCATTTAACGCATTTATAGTTGCAGGAGTTATAGTTGCTATACTAGGTGCCTTAGGCTTAATCTCATATATAGGTAAAGTTTGGACACCATTAGCATTAGGTTCTATGGTTATGATGGTGGGACTTTCAACAAGTTTTACAGGTATGGAGCTTATAGCTTCATATGGTGCTACTTGGCCTTTTTATGCAGGTATAGTATTAGCACTCATTACAGGGTGGCTGTCTATTAAAGGAAAAGGAATACTAGCTACCATTCCATTTCTAGTTACTATAGTTGCGGGATATGCAGTGTTTATGATAGGTGGAAAGTTTGATTGGTCTTTAATTAATAATGCACCTACCTTTATACTTCCAAAGATATTTCCATATGGTTTGGAGATGCCACCAATAGATTTAATAGTCACAATGCTGATAGTACAAATATTTGCAGCCGTTAACTTATATGGAAATGTTGATGCATATACAGATATAATAGGAACAAAAGTAGACTCAACACGAGAAAAAAGATACTTTACAGTATTTGGATTAGTTGAAGGTGTAATAGCTCCAATGTTTGGAGTAGCGCCAAATGTAGCCTATGGGGAAAACTTAGGATTTGTACTATTAACTAGAATAGCTTCTAAGTTTTTAATAATAATAGCAAGTATAGCTTTTATTGTATTATCTTTCTTTGGTAAGGTAGGAGGACTTATGGCAGCAATGCCACAGCCTGTAGCAGGTGCGGTACTTTTAGGAGTAGCTTCAACACTTATAGGACTTGGTGCAGATACAATAAAAGGTCAAGGAAAGAAGTTTGAAACTAGAGAAATATTTATAGTTGGATTTTCAATATTTTTAGCACTGGGTGTATCAAGACTTCCAGATGAATTCTATAATACTCTACCAAATTTAGTTGGAACACTTCTAAATAATCCAATTATATTTGTAATAGTCTTAGTAATAATCTTAGAACAAATTGTTTTAAGGGAAGATAAAAAACCAAAATTTGAAGGCAAATAAAAAATAAATCATAATCTATAGGAGGATTTTAATATGACTCACAAAATTAGAACTTACGAAAAGTATTTAGATGAAGGAAGAAAGAAATTTTAGAAAAGGTGCAAAAAGGATATGACATTTTCCAAGAAACAAAAACTTTAGCATTTCCTACTTGGGAATATGGGCAGGCTAAAGGTACACTATTTAAGGTAGAAGTAGAAGATACTCCAAAGTTTGGGCAAGATGCTTATATAGAATTAGACTCTGCTAGAACAGCATTTCTTTCAATTGACATGCAGACTGACTTTGCTGGAAAAGGTGGATATGTAGATACAATGGGATATGATCTTTCCTTAACTTCAGTTGCTATAGAACCTATTAAAAATGTACTAGATGCAATAAGAGGAACTGATATTAGTGTAATTCATACAAGAGAAGGTCATGAGCCTGACTTATCTGATGCGCCATATAACAAGGTATTAAGATCTAAGTTAATTGGTGAAGGTATTGGTTTAGGTGAGTCTCTAGAAGATACTGGAAGTCAACTATTAACTAGGGGTCAAAAAAATTGGGATATAGTAGATGAATTATATCCTATACCTGGTGAAGTGGTTATAGACAAGGCAGGTAAAGGTGCCTTTACTACATCTAACCTTCATTTAGTTTTAAGAAACTTAGGTATAACTCACATTGTTGTTGCAGGAATTACAACTGATGTTTGTGTTCACACTATAATGAGGGAAGCAAATGACTTTGGTTTCTGGTGTATTTTATTAAAAGATGCTACAGGTGCCACTGATTACGGTAACTATGAAGCGGCTGTAAAGTCTGTAAAAATGCAGGGTGGAGTATTTGGTAATGTTACTGATTCTAAAAGATTTATCAAAGCAGTTAAGGAAGCAGGATTAAAATAGTAGTTGAAAAATAAAATATAAAATAATAATTTTATTTAGATTAGATCTAAAAATAAATATCTTTTATAATATACCTTAGAAATTTCTAAGGTATATTTTTTATAGAGATAAAGTAAAATTAGAACTTAGTAAAATAAAAATCCTATCTATATGTCTAAATTTCTATACTTTATTGTTAAAATGTTACTATAATGATATAATAAAAGTTAGAAATAGAAGGGAAAGGTGATTTATTTGTTAATGACGGGTAAGGAATTGTTGCTGCATGCACAAAAAAACAAATATGCAGTAGGAGCATTTAATGTAAATAATATGGAAATAATTCAAGCTATAATGGGAGCTGCAGAAGAATTAAATTCTCCGGTTATACTTCAAGCAAGCCAAGGTGGATTGAAATATGCAGGAGTAGAGTATATTGCAGCGCTTGGAAAACTTGCAGCCAATTCATCTAAGCTTCCTGTAGCCCTGCATTTAGACCACGGTACAGATTTTGAACAGGTTATGCAATGTATAAGACATGGTTTTTCATCTGTTATGATTGATGGTTCTAGATTTCCTCTAGAAGAGAATATAGCATTTACTAAAAGAGTTGTTGAAATAGCACATATGGTTGGAGTTACTGTAGAAGCAGAACTTGGTAAAATAGGAGGAACAGAAGACCATATTACAGTAAGTGAAAAAGATGCTACCTTTACTAATCCTGTAGAAGCTAAAAGATTTGTAGAAGAAACTGGAGTAGATTACTTAGCTATAGCAGTTGGAACAGCTCATGGAGTTTATCAAGGTGAGCCAAAGATAGATTATGACAGAATAAAAAAGATAAGAAATACAGTGGATGTTCCTTTAGTACTTCATGGTTCAAGTGGAGTTTCTGAAGAAAGTCTTAAAAAGGCAGTAGAATGTGGTATATGTAAAATCAATATAGATACAGATATAAGAGCTTCATTTGCTAGAGCTGTAAAAGAATATATAAAAGAAAATCCTGATCAAATAGATCCAAGAAAAATACTTAAACCTGCTACAGAAAGTATGAAAAAAACAATTATGGAAAAAATGAAAATATTTGGTTCAGTAAATAAAGGGTAAGTATTAAAATAAGGAGGATTTTATGAAATTATTTATAGATACTGCTAATTTGGACGAAATAAAGGAAGTAAATAGCTGGGGAATCTTAAAAGGTGTTACTACAAACCCAAGCCTTATAGCTAAAGAAGGAAGAGATTTTAAGATAGTTGTAGGTGAAATTGCAGATATTGTAGATGGACCCATAAGTGCTGAGGTAGTAAGTGAAGATCACCAAGGCATGTTAAAAGAAGCAAGAGAATTAAGTAAGATTCATAAAAATATAATAATAAAAGTACCTATGACAAAAGAAGGACTAAAAGCTGTAAATATATTGGACAAGGAAGGTATAAAGACGAATGTGACACTTGTATTTTCTGCAAATCAAGCTCTTTTAGCAGCTAGGGCTGGAGCAAGTTTTGTAAGTCCATTTATAGGAAGACTTGATGATATAGGAAATGAAGGAATAGATCTTGTGAAAGATATTGCTGAAATATTTTATATATATAAAATAGATACAGAAATAATATCTGCAAGTATAAGACATCCTGCTCATGTTTTTCAGTCTGCAAAAGCTGGAGCAGATATTGCAACTATTCCTTATAAAGTTTTCAATCAGATGCTTAACCATCCACTTACTGATAGTGGAATAGAACGGTTTTTAAAGGATTGGGAAAGTGTAAAATAAATCTAAAAGTATCTTTATCAGATGGATTGATCCATCTGATAAAGCTTCCTTATTAAAACTTATCTTTTGATACAAGTCTAAAGTAAATATTTCATAAAGAACTAAAAATAGAATATAAAAATAAATCTGGAGGCGATTTTGATGGATAGAAATTTACCAGTAAACTTAGGAAGAGTAACAGAAGCAGCATCACTTGCAAGTGCAAAGTTTTTAGGACAAGGAGATAAAAACAAGGCTGATGGAGCAGCTGTAGATGCTATGAGAAGAATGTTTGATACTCTCAATATAGATGGAACGGTAGTAATAGGTGAAGGAGAAATGGATGAAGCTCCTATGCTTTATATTGGAGAAAATATAGGGAGGGCAATCGGAAGTGGTTTAGCTATTGATATAGCAGTAGATCCTCTAGATGGAACTCTTTCAGTTGCAAATGGTCTTCCAAATGCAATATCCGTAGTAGGAGTTGCACCAAAGGGTTGTCTTCTTCATGCACCAGATACATATATGGAAAAGATAGCTGTAGGACCAAAAGCTAAAGGGTCTGTAGATATTCATAAATCAGTTAAAGAAAATATAGAAAATGTAGCCAAAGCTCTTCATAAGGATGTAGACGATATAACAGTTGTAGTACTAGATAGACCTAGGCATGATAAGCTTATAAAAGAGATTAGAGAAGCTGGAGCAAGGATTAAAATGATAAGTGATGGTGACGTACTTGGTGCTATTTCTACTTGTTTTGACTATACTAATGTTGACATACTTATGGGAATTGGTGGAGCGCCTGAGGGAGTTATATCAGCTGTTGCACTTAAGTGTTTAGGCGGAGAACAGCAAGGTATTTTAAAACCAGTTACTGAAGAGCAAAAAAGAAGATGTATAGAGATGGGTGCTGATTTAGAAAAAGTTTATACTATAGACGATATGGCTAAAGGTAATGAAATGAGTTTTGCAGCTACTGGAGTTTCCTATGGAGAACTTCTTCAAGGAGTAAAATATATGGAAAACAATACTGCTAGTACTCATACTTTAATACTTAGATTAGAAACAGGAACTATTAGATTTATTGAGTCAATTCACAAACTTGATAAAAAGCCTGAATATGCTAAATAAAGGAGGCTAAAAGTGAATTTAGAAGAATTAGAAAAAAAGAAAATAGTAGAGCTTAGAGAAATAGCTAAAGATTTTAATGTAGCTAGTCCATATAAATATAGGAAATATGAACTTATAGAAGCTATATTAAAAAATAGAAATATTAAAAAGGATTCTAAAGATAAAAACAAAATAGATATAAAAAAAATAGATATGAAAGATTTATCAGACAAGGCTACAGAAGAGATGGAACAACTTGACGATATAAATATGGCAAGTGGAATATTAGAAATTCATCAAGATGGATATGGTTTTTTAAGAAGGGAAAACTATCAATCTGGAGATGACGATATATATTTATCACCCTCACAAATAAGAAGATTTAGGATGAGGACAGGTGATAAGATAGCAGGGGTTGTAAGACCAGCAAAACAAGGGGAAAAGTTTAGAGCTCTTTTATATGTTAAGGGAATAAATGATTTAGATCCTGAAACAGCTGTAAATAGACCGGATTTTGATAAACTAACTCCTATATACCCAAATGACAGATTAGAACTTGAAACGGATGCAAGTGATTTTGCAACTCGTATGATAGATTTAATAGCACCACTTGGTAAAGGTCAAAGAGGTATGATAGTATCTCCTCCTAAGGCAGGTAAGACAACCCTTTTAAAGATGATAGCAAACTCTATAACTAAAAACCATCCTGAAGCAGAGATGATAATCCTACTTATAGATGAAAGACCAGAAGAAGTAACAGATATGAAAAGAACTGTAGAGGCTGATGTAGTTTATAGTACTTTTGATGAACTTCCAAGAAACCATACAAAAGTTGCAGAAATAGTACTTGAAAGAGCTAAAAGGCTTGTTGAACATGGTAAAGATGTTGTAGTTTTATTAGATAGTATAACAAGACTTGCAAGAGCTTATAACTTAACTATTCCAGCTACTGGTAGAACCCTATCAGGAGGACTTGATCCAGGAGCCTTATATGTGCCAAAGAGATTCTTTGGAGCGGCAAGAAATATGGAAGAGGGTGGAAGCCTTACAATACTTGCAACAGCTTTAGTGGATACTGGGAGCAGAATGGACGATGTTATATTTGAAGAGTTTAAGGGAACAGGAAACATGGAAATTCATTTAGATAGAAGACTTTCAGAAAAAAGAATATTCCCGGCTATTGATATTCACAAGTCAGGAACTAGAAGAGAAGATCTTCTTTTAACTCAAAAAGAACTAGAATCAATTTGGGCTATTAGAAAAGCATTTAGTAATTCACCTAGTTATGAAGTAATAGAGAGCTTTATGGATAGGCTAATTCAAACTAAATCCAATGAAGAGTTTATAGCTGAGGTCGTAAACAAAAACCTATTTTAGTTGAAAACTAGTTTTTAGTATGGTATAATTTAGTGGTTAAATTGATAGTATGTCTAAATGATATATACAGATTTGGGAAGAGGTGAAAGAAATGAAGAAAGATATTCATCCAGAGTACGTAGATGCTACAGTAACATGCGCTTGTGGTAATACCTTTAAGACAGGTTCTACACAAGAAAACTTAAAAGTAGAAATATGTTCTGAATGCCATCCATTTTTCACAGGTAAACAAAAATTTGCTGAGCGTGGTGGACGTATAGAAAAATTCAAGAAGAAATATAATAGGGACTAGTTTCTTCGAAAATCTAGGTTAGTTGCAAGGGCATCTAACCTTTTTTTTAAATACTTTTGTAATGAAAAAGGAAAGTGATCGATTTGAAAGAAAATAATTTAAAACATAAAACTACGATTGGTGGTCAGGCTATTATCGAAGGAGTTATGATGAAGGGGCCAGAAAAAATTTCTATGGCTGTTCGAAAACCTGATGAAGATATAGAATTAAAAGTAGATAAAATAGATAGTATAGGTAAAAAATATAAGCTTCTATCTCTTCCCTTTATAAGGGGAGTAGTAGGGCTTGTTGAAGCTATGGTAGTAGGTACAAATGCTTTAATGTATTCGGCTGATTTTTTTGAAGAGGAAGAGGAGATAGAATATAAAGATAATATCTTCAGAAGAATGTTTAAATTAAAAGAGGATGAAACATTATTTGAAAAGATATTTAAAGATAAGGCTGAAGATGTTTCTATGTTTCTAACAGTAGCCTTTTCTATTACTATTTCTATACTAGTTTTTATGATACTTCCAAACTTCTTAACTAGTATATTAAAGACAAAGGTTACAAATCCAATATATTTAAATATGATAGAAGGTATTATTAGAGTTTCTATATTTTTTATATATGTAATAGGTATTTCAAAACTTGAAGATATAAAGAGAGTTTTTGAATACCATGGTGCCGAGCATAAATCTATACATTGTTATGAAAGCATGGAAGAGTTAACAGTTGAAAATGTAAAAACAAAGCCTATCTTGCATCCAAGATGCGGAACGAGTTTTTTATTTATGGTAATGATAATAAGTATCTTTGTATTATCTTTTTTTGGTTGGCCAAGTCCACTTCAAAGAATTCTTATAAGAATTCTTATGTTTCCTGTAATAGCAGGTATTTCATATGAGGTAAATAGACTTATAGGTAGAAGTGATAGTAAATTAAGTTACTACCTTTCTTATCCAGGTCTTATGATTCAAAAATATGCAACTGTTAGAGAACCTGATGATAGTCAGATAGAGGTAGCTATAGAAGCACTTAAATCTGTTATTCCAGACAATATGGAGGATGACCTTTGGTAATTAAAGAAATCTTAGAAATTGGAAGAGATAGGTTAAAGGATTTAGAATATATAGATCCTATTAAAGAATCCATATATATATTTTCAAAGCTTTTGGGAGTAGATAAATCTTATATATATATAAACCTAGATAAATGGGTAAGTAAAGAAGAAGAAGAAAGCTTTTTTACTCTAATAGATAGAAGAGCACTTGGTGAACCTATTAGTTATATATTTGAGGAAAAAGAATTTATGGGACTGGATTTATTTGTAGAAAAAGGAGTTTTAGTCCCAAGGGCTGAAACAGAAGAGTTAGTAGAGTATATTTTGAACTATATAGATAAAAACTTTGGAGACGATCTGGTAAAAGTTTTAGAGATAGGTGTAGGAACTGGGGCTATATCGCTTAGTATTGGTGACAAGTGTAAAAATGCCCAAGTTCTTGGTATTGATATAGGAGATAGACCGATAAGGGTTGCAAACAAAAATTTAAGAAGACTTGGACTTACAAATGTAAATTTTCGAAAGAGTGATTTATTTACTAATATAAAAAGTGATAAGAAGTTTTCTGTAATAGTTTCAAATCCTCCCTATATAAAAACAGATGTAATAGATGAACTTCAGGTAGATGTAAAAAAGTTTGAGCCAAGACTTGCTCTTGATGGAGGTCATGATGGTCTCTTGTTTTATAGAAGGATAAGTCAAGAAGGCAAGGAGTATTTACTAAATGGCGGTATGCTTATATATGAGATAGGTTTTGATCAAGGTGAAAGTGTAAAAGAAATACTTGAAAAAGAAGGATTTAAAAATACTTTAGTAATAAAAGACCTTCAAGGTCTTGATAGAATAGTACTCGGGTTTAAAAAACAAGGAGAGGAATATGGCAGTTTTAATACAGCTTTTTATAACTTTCTTTAAGATAGGGGCGTTTAGCTTTGGTGGAGGATATGCTATGCTTCCTTTACTTGAAGAAGAGGTTATCAGAAACCATGCATGGATGACAAGTAGTGAATTTATAGATATATTTGCGATATCAGAGATGACGCCTGGTCCTATTGCAGTAAATGCTGCTACATTTTTAGGTTTTAGAGTAAGTGGAATCCTTGGGGCTGCAATAGCTACCTTTGCAGTTATACTTCCTTCATTTATAATTATAAGTATAATATTTGCCTCGCTTTCAAAATTTAAAAACTCAAAATATGTAGCTTGGATATTTGAAGGAATAAGGCCAATTGTTATAGGTCTTATATTGGCTGCGGGTATTACAGTATCTCAAAGTAGTTTTGTAGATATAAAGTCGGTTTTGATAGCTATAAGCCTTTTTTATGGAGTGACATTTAAAAATTTAAATCCCATAATTGCAATTATTATTGGAGGAGTTTTAGGGGTGATGCTTTATTAAAGGTTTTAGAAAGTATTTACAAATGTTTTTAACATTTTTGAAAATAGGTGCATTTACCTTTGGCGGTGGCTTTGCTATGATTCCTATTATACAAAAAGAAGTAGTTGAAAATAAAAACTGGATAAAAGATGAAGAATTCATAGATACTATATCTATAGCTCAATCCTCACCTGGACCTATAGCTGTAAATTCAAGTATATTTTTAGGATATAGGATGGAAGGGCTTCCAGGGGCACTTGTTTGCACTATAGGGACTGTTCTTCCTTCCTTTTTTATAATACTTATTATAGCAGTTTTTTTTACGCAGTTTCAAAACAATCCTATATTTGAAAAAATATTTTTAGGAATTAGACCAGTTGTTGTAGCACTTATATTTTCAGCTGTTTATAAGCTTATTACAAAGGCACATTTAGGATATAAAGATTTAGCTATTGCTATTATTGCAGCATTGACATTGGTTATATTTAGAGTAACAGCTATATATATAATAATTGTAGGAGTAGTAGCAAGGGTGATTTATAATAAATTTAAAAATAAAGAGTAATTTAGTGGAGGATTTTTATGTTAGAAAAATTAGGTTTTATTGAAAAAAAATATGATGAATTAAATCAAAGGATAATGGATCCAGATCTTGTAAAGGATTTAGATGAGTATCAAAGCGTCATGAAAGAACATTCAGATATCGAACCTATAGTTTTTAAGTATAAAGAATATACAAGAATACTAGAAGAGCTAGAAGATGCAAAAGAACTTCTTCATGACAAGCTAGATGATGATATGAATGAGATGGTAAAAGAAGAAATAAAAGGATTAGAAGAGGAACAAGAAACAATAGAAGAAGAACTTAGGCTTCTTTTAATTCCAAAAGATCCAAATGATCACAAAAACGTAATAGTAGAAATAAGAGGAGGAGCTGGAGGAGACGAAGCAGCTCTATTTGCAGGAGTCCTATTTAGAATGTACTCTAGATATGCTGAAAGAAACAACTGGAAAGTTGAAATTATGGATTCCAATGAAATAGGTATAGGTGGATTTAAAGAAGTTATATTTATGATAAAAGGTAAAGGCGCATTTAGTAGACTTAAATATGAATCTGGTGTTCATAGAGTTCAAAGAGTTCCGGAAACAGAGTCAAGTGGTAGGATTCATACATCTACTGCAACAGTAGCCGTTCTTCCTGAAGCTGAAGATGTTGACATAGAAATAGAAGCAAAAGATTTAAAAGTAGATACTTATAGAGCATCAGGAGCAGGAGGACAACACGTAAATACTACCGACTCTGCTATTAGAATAACTCATATTCCAACAGGGATCATAGTATCTTGTCAAGATGAAAAAAGTCAAACTAAAAACAAGGCTAAAGCTATGAAAATTATAAAAACTAGGATATATGATAAAGTCTTAAGTGACCAACAAAAAGAGATAGCTCAAGACAGAAAAGGTCAGGTAGGTACAGGAGATAGATCTGAAAGAATAAGAACATATAACTATCCTCAAACTAGGATAACAGATCACAGGATAAATTATACAGTTAATAAATTTTCTGATTTTTTAGATGGAGATTTAGATGAACTTATAGATGCTCTTATAACTACTGATCAAGCAGAAAAATTACAAGAAAACGCATAATAGGAGAGATGACTTCTCTTCTATTTTTATATAAAAATATGTAAAGAGGTAAAATATGGAGACTAAAATAGTAAAGATAGATAAAGAGGATTTTAAAAAAGAAGATCTATTAGGAGCATCTCAGATTCTTAAAGATGGTGGGGTAGTTGCTTTTCCAACAGAAACAGTTTATGGTCTTGGTGCAAATGGTTTAGACGAAATGGCTGTAAAAAAGATATATAAAGCTAAAGGAAGACCATCTGACAATCCGCTCATACTTCATATAGGAGAGGTAGATCAGTTAGATTCATTAGTAGAAGAAATACCAGATATAGCTTTTAGGTGTATAGATAAGTTTTGGCCAGGGCCTTTAACCATAATCCTTAAAAGATCTCATAAAATTCCAGATATAATAACGGCAGGACTAGACAGTGTTGCTATAAGAATGCCTGAAGAGCCAATAGCACGAGAACTTATAAACTTAGCTAGTCTTCCTATAGCAGCTCCTTCAGCAAACTTATCTGGAAGACCCAGTCCTACAAGTGGAGCACATGTAATAGAGGACATGATTGGTAAGATAGATGTAATAATAGACGGTGGAGATACTGGGATAGGTCTTGAATCAACAGTACTTGATTTATCTGGTGATAGACCTATGATACTTAGACCTGGTGGTGTAAGTTATGAAGAGCTTAAAAAGATTATTCCACATGTGATTGAAGACAGGGCAAATTTAGAAAGTAAGGAAATACCTAAATCGCCTGGACAAAAATACCGTCATTATGCACCAAAAGCTGAGATGATAGTGTTTCAGGGGGAGACAGAAGATATAGTTAAAACTATAAATGAAAGAATAGGAAAGTATATATATGAAGGTAAAAAAATAGGTGTTATGGCAACAGATGAAACCCAGGATAGATATTCTAAAGGAATAATAAAAACTCTTGGAACAAGAAAAGATAAACGATCAATAGCCACAAAGCTTTTTAAAGTTCTTAGAGAATTTGATGAGTTAAATGTAGATATAATACTATCTGAAGGTGTAGAACTTGATGATATAGGAAAGGCTATAATGAATAGAATGATGAAAGCTTCAGGAGGCAACATTGTAAATTGTTAGGAGGAAAAAGGTGAATATACTATTTGTATGTACAGGAAATACTTGTAGAAGTCCCATGGCTGAGGGTATACTTAAAAAGATTACAATAGAAAAAGATTTAGATGTAGATTCTAGATCTGCAGGTATATTTGCTAGTGGGGGAAGTAGTGCAAATGAAAATGCCATTCTTGCTATGCAAGATATTGGAATAGATATAGAGCATCATGTTTCTAAAAATATAAGTGATGAGCTTATAGATAGTAGTGATTTGATCCTTACTATGACAATGGGACATAAGGATCTTTTAATTGAGAGATATCCTAAAAAAAGATATAAGATATTTTTATTAAATGAATATGCATTTGGCCAAGAAAAGGATATAAAGGACCCATATGGTAGAGATAAATTAGAATATGACAAGTCAAGAGATGAAATTTTAAAAGCCGTTGAAAAGATATACGGTCATATATAAAAACATAGGAGGAAAAAAGATGAAAATAGGTATAGGCAGTGACCATGGTGGATTTGAACTAAAAGAATTTATAAAAAAGGAATTTGAAGGAGAGACTGTAGAATTTGTAGATTATGGAACTAAATCTACTGATTCGGTAGATTATCCAGACTTTGGAAAAGCAGTAGGTCAAGCTGTAGTTGCTGGAGAAGTAGATAAAGGAATTGTTATATGTGGTACTGGTATAGGTATTTCCATTGCTACAAATAAAGTAAAAGGTACAAGATGTGCTCTTTGTAATGACTTGTATTCTGCTAAAATGAGTAGAGAGCACAATGATGCAAATGTCCTTGCTATGGGAGCTAGAGTTATAGGGAGTGGAGTTGCTAGTGAAATAGTAAAAATATTTCTAGAGGAAGAATTTGCAGGAGGAAGACATAGCAAAAGAGTTCAAAAAATAAATGAAATTTAAGATATAAATATGATATAATACTAAATGAAAAAATAAGGAGGAATAGTATATGGGAAAAATAACTGTTTTAGATCACCCTCTAATTAAACATAAACTAACTTACATTAGGGATATAAAAACTGGATCAAAGGAATTTAGAGAACTTGTTTCTGAAGTTTCTATGCTTATGGGATATGAGGTAACAAGAGACTTAGAACTTGAAGATATTGAAATAGAAACTCCAATTACAAAAATGATGTCACCAGCATTAGCGGGTAAAAAATTAGGTATTGTACCTATTTTAAGAGCAGGACAGGGAATGGTAGAAGGAATGCTTACCTTACTTCCAGCAGCAAAGGTAGGACATGTTGGACTTTATAGAGATCCTGAAACATTACAGGCTGTAGAATACTATTGTAAAATGCCTCAAGATATCAATGAAAGAAAACTGATAGTTGTAGACCCAATGCTTGCAACAGGAGTTTCAGCTATAGCCGCTATAGATGCTATAAAGAAAAGAGGAGCTAAAAGCATAAAGTTTGTATGTCTAGTATCAGTTCAAGAAGGATTAGACGCTTTACAAAAAGCACATCCAGATGTAGATATATATGTAGCAAGTATAGATGAAAGATTAAATGAACATGCATATATTTATCCAGGTCTTGGAGATGCTGGCGATAGATTGTATGGAACTAAATAGGTAAATAATAAAAAGGCTTAGATTTTCTAAGCCTTTTTATTGTTTTTTGTTTTATTTTAAAAGCTTAAATTTTGACAAAATTACTTAATAACTGTATGTATAATTGAGGGGAAATTAGCTATATTGTCTATAAAAGTTATATAATTATATCCGATATAGTTAAATAAGAATAGGACCTTATATAAAATGAAGTAATTGGTGTTTATTCTTGTAAATATCTAAATCTTTTGATAAAATGAAATATGTGAAAGAAAACGTTTCATAGCAAGTAAAAACTTTTTGAGGAGTGGTCCTGATGAAAAAAAATGATAAAGATAGGAGTGCTCTTAAAAATTTAGCCCTTATTTCACAAATAGGTATATCCATGATTACACCTATATTTTTAGGTATATATATTGGTGGTTGGATAGATAAATGGGTAGGAACAGATGGCGTTTTCATGATTATATTTATGCTTTTAGGTGTAGGTGGAGGATTTATGAATGTCTTTAAGATAACAGGTGCCTTTAAGAATAAAAGGAAGTGATGGTAGAACAAATGAATGATGATATCATTATGAAAGTCTACAGACGAACAGCTATAGCTGGTTTGTTAATTATTGGCTTTATGTTTTTTTTATTTAAAAACCCAAAACCTATAGCGTTGGGATATTTATTTGGAATACTTATTAGTATCTTATCTTTTAAGCTTTTAGAAAGCACTATAAATAGGGCTGTAACAATGACACCTAAAGGTGCTAGGAGTTATACTATTAAGCACTATATGATTAGATCTGTGATATATCTAATAGTACTGATGATATCTATAGTAGCTGATTATTTGAATTTTCCAGCTACTGTATTAGGTCTTTTAATGGTGAAATTTACTATAGTAGTTTCTAATATTATAGATAAAGACTTTACAAAGTAAATCTGAATACTCATATTAAAAGTATAATTTTATTTTGGAAGGAGGAATATTTTGGAGCTATTAATAACAATAGGTGGAAACGAGATAATAATTCATGACAGTATAATAAATACAGTTTTAGTAGTTATAGCACTATCTATACTTGCTTTTTATGTAAATAAAAAGATAAAGACTGCAGATGTAAATGAAAAACCTACAGGTTTTTTAAATATCATTGAGATGTTAGTAGAAGCTGTCAATGATTTAGTTAGAACAAATATGGGAGAGAAAAATATGAATTTTGCACCCTATATTTTCACTCTTATGTGTTTTTTAGGTATTGCAAACCTACTAGGACTTATAGGACTTACACCACCTACTTCCGATTACAGTGTAACACTTACTTTAGCTCTTATTACATTTTTTGCAACACAGATTATGTTGTTTAAAACTAGGAGAGGACTTGGAGGGTATCTAAAAAGTTTTACTGAACCCTTTGTTTTACTGACTCCTATAAATGTGATAGGAGAACTTGCAAATCCAGTATCATTATCTTTCCGTTTGTTCGGAAACGTATTGAGTGGTGGTATAATAATGACATTATTATACGGTGCATTAGGTTATTTTGCTCCTATATTTACACCAGTTATGCATGGTTACTTTGACATATTTGCAGGACTTTTACAGACATTTATATTTGGTATGTTAACTATGATCTTTATTGGTGGAGCAACAGAGGAATAAATTATAATAATTTAAAGGAGGAAATGAAAATGGAAGGAATAACAAGTGAAGCTTTTATATTAGGATGTTCAGCAATAGGTGCAGGACTTGCCATGATAGCAGGTATAGGTGCTGGTATTGGTCAAGGTAATGCAGCAGGTAGTGCATGTGAGGCTGTAGGTAGACAACCAGAAGCACAAGGAGATATTACAAGAACAATGCTTCTTGGTCAAGCGGTAGCAGAGACAACTGGTATCTACGGATTCGTAATAGCCTTAATATTACTATTCTTGAGACCGTTATTAACAGTATATGCAACTTTAGGACTATAATTTAAGTATAGGTTTTACCTTTACTAAGGAGGTTAGCAGATGGGAGATATTAAAGTATTAGTCTTGCCACAACTAGTACCTATGCTTATTATTTTAGTTTCTGTTTTTATTCTATTTATGATATTAAAGAAGTTTCTTCATAAACCAGTTACAGAATTTATACAAAAGAGACAGGAAAATATTGAAACTGATATAGAAGATGCTAAGATTTTAAAACAAGAAGCTATAGATTTAAAAGCTGAGTATGAAGATAGAATAGAAAAAGCAAAACTAGAAGGCCAAGAGATAGTTGAAAGTTCTAGAGTTAGGGGTACTGAGTTAGAAAAGACTATGTTAGAAGATGCTAAAAAAGAATCAGAAAAAATACTAGAAAGAGCTAGGATACAGATAGCTCGTGAAAAAGAAAAAGCATATGATGATGTTAAAAAGTCTGCAGGAGAGATGGCAATACTTATTGCAACAAAGATTATGGAAAAAGATATAGATTTAGAAAACCAAAATATCTTAATAGATAAATTTATAGATGAGGTAGGTAGTTCTAAATGGCAGAATTAGTAGGTAAAAGATATGCCTCATCTCTATTTGAAGTTGGACTTGAATTGGAAAATATAGAGGAGTTTCACAGTCAGCTAGAATTTATAAAAGAAACTCTTATTTCAGAAGAAAAACTTTTACAAATACTAGAACATCCAAGGATTGCTAAGAATGAAAAAAGAAAATTAGTAGAATCTATATTTAAGAAAAATATATCTAAAGAAGTTTTAAATTTTCTATATGTAATTATAGATAAAAAAAGAGAGAGCAGTATTATGGATATAGTAAAAGAGTATAATACTCTTTTTAAAGAATATAAAAATATATTAGATATAGAAGCTGTAACGGCAGTTGAAATGGAAGAATCTTCTAAAAAGCGATTACGAGCTGTATTAAAAGATAAATTTCATAAAGAAGTTCGTCTTTCAAACTTAGTAGATCCTTCTATTATAGGAGGAGTGCTTTTAAGAATGGATGAAAAGATAATTGACTCTTCAATTAAGAGTCAACTTAAAGAAATGGAAAGTATCATAAAAGATGTATCATTATAGAGAGATTGAGGTGAAAAAATTTGGAGTTAAAACCAGAAGAAATAAGTTCAATTATAAAAGAGCAAATTAAAAAATATGAGAATAAACTAGAACTTGTAGATGTGGGTACTGTAATCCAGGTTGGAGACGGTATTGCAAGATTACATGGACTAGAAGGTTGTATGGCTGGAGAACTTATAGAATTTCCAGGCGATGTATATGGAATGGCTCTAAACTTAGAGGAAGACAACGTAGGTTGTGTACTTTTAGGATCTGATAAAGATATAAAAGAGGGAGACACCGTAAAAAGAACTGGTAGAATAGTAGAAGTACCAGTAGGAAATGCTCTAACAGGTAGGGTTGTAAATGCCCTAGGTCAACCTATAGATGGAAAAGGAAGTATAAATACTAATAAGTTTAGCCCTATAGAAAAAATAGCACCTGGTGTTATAACTAGAAAAAGTGTACATGAACCACTTCAAACTGGAATAAAAGCAATAGATGCATTGTTCCCGATTGGTAGAGGGCAAAGAGAGCTTATAATAGGTGATAGACAGACAGGTAAAACTGCAATTGCAATAGATACTATTTTAAACCAAGCAGATCAAGATGTTATGTGTATATATGTAGCGATAGGTCAAAAGAGATCTACCGTAGCACAAATTGTAGAAGTCCTACAACAAAGAGGAGCAATGGACTATACTATAGTTGTTTCAGCTACAGCAAGTGAACTTGCACCGCTTCAATACATAGCTCCATATGCTGGAATCACTATGGCAGAAGAGTTTATGGCTCAAGGTAAAGATTGTTTGATAGTATATGATGACCTTTCAAAACATGCTACAGCATATAGATCCATGTCACTTCTTTTAAGAAGACCACCAGGAAGAGAAGCTTTCCCTGGAGATGTATTCTATCTTCACTCAAGACTTCTTGAAAGAGCAGCAAAGCTTAATGAAGAAAATGGAGGCGGCTCAATAACTGCCCTTCCTATAATAGAAACTTTAGAGGGAGATATCTCAGCTTATATACCAACTAACGTTATATCTATAACTGATGGGCAAATATTCTTAGAGACAGATCTTTTCTTTGCAGGGCAAAGACCGGCTATAAATACTGGACTTTCTGTATCAAGAGTAGGTGGAGATGCTCAAATAAAAACTATGAAAGCTATAGGTGGTAAACTTAAGCTATCCATAGCTGAATATAGAGATTTAGTAGCATTTTCTCAATTTGGATCAGATCTTGACCCGGAAACTCAAGCCAGACTTAGTCACGGTGAAAGACTTATGGAAGTTTTAAAACAGGCTCAATATAGCCCTTTAAATGTTGAAGATCAAGTAATAATATTATATGTAGTTACACATAATCTTTTAAAAGATATACCAGTAGATCAAATCTCATTATTTGAAAAAGAGTTCTTGGATTTTGTTCATAATAATTATCCTGAAACGGTAAAAATGATAAGTGAAAGAGAAGGACTAGATGATGAAATAAGAGAAAATATAAAAAAAGCTATAGAAGAATTCAAAAAGAGCTTCTAGTTTAAAAAAATGGAGGTGATAGTTTGGCACAATCCACTAGAGAAATTAAAAGGCGTATAAAAGGGATTGGAAGTACTAAACAAATCACAAAAGCTATGGAACTTGTATCTTCTGCAAAGATGAGAAAAAGAAGGATTATGTTAGATAAGACAAGACCTTATTACAACACTGTTTTAGAAAATATAAAAGAAGTATTGGAAAATGTAAATGTAAATCATACACTTTTAAAACAAAGAGAAGTGAAAAATGCATTATATATTATAATAAACGGTGATAAAGGCCTTGCTGGAGGATACAATTCAAATATAAATAGACTTATACACAAAAAATTTAAAAATGATAAAGACTCCATTTCTTTAATAACAGTTGGGGCGAAGTCTAAAGACTTTTTCAAAGGTAGAGATTATAATATAATAGAAAGTTTTGTAGGAATATCTGAAGATCCAAAATTTACTGATGCTAAAAAAATTGGTAATTTAGCTATGGAACTATTCAAAAAGGAAGAAGTAGATGAGATAAATGTAGTATATACTGATTTTATTACTACACTTAGCTATAAACCTACAATTTTAAAGCTTTTACCTAGTGAAAAAATAAAAAAAGAAGACAGTGGACCTACTACAATAGTAGATTTTGAACCTACCCCTGAAGAAGTATTGGAGTTTTTAATACCGAAATATATTGAAAGTAGTATTTTTGGTGCTCTTATAGAAGCATCAACAAGTGAACAAGCTGCAAGAATGACAGCTATGAGCGCTGCTACTGACAATGCAAATGATATAATAGACGAATTAAATATGGAATATAATAGAGCTAGACAATCAGCAATAACTATAGAATTATCTGAAATTGTTGCTGGAGCAGAAGCATTAAAATAATAGAGGAAGGAGTGAGCAAATGGAACGTTCAGTAGGAAATATAGTACAAGTAATTGGACCGGTAGTAGATATACGTTTCGACGAAGAAAGTCTTCCCGAGTTATTAAATGCTATAGAAATAGAAAAAAATGATGAAACAATAATAGTTGAAGTGGCACAACATCTTGGAGATGATACAGTAAGATGTATATCTATGGGAGATACAGACGGTCTAATTAGAGGAATGGAATGTAGAGATACGGGAAGCCCAATAACAGTTCCTGTAGGAGATGAAACTTTAGGTAGAATGTTTAATGTCCTTGGAGATGCTATAGATGGCAAAGATAATCTTAAAGATGTAGAAAACTTACCTATTCATAGAGAAGCACCTTCTTTTGAAGAACAAGCTACTACACAAGAGATATTTGAAACAGGTATAAAAGTAGTAGACCTTATGGCACCTTATGCTCAAGGTGGTAAGGTAGGTCTCTTTGGAGGAGCAGGTGTTGGTAAAACAGTACTTATCCAAGAGCTTATAAATAATATTGCTACTTTACACGGAGGAATCTCTGTATTTGCTGGAGTAGGAGAGAGAACAAGAGAGGGAAATGACCTTTATTATGAGATGATTGAATCTGGAGTTATAGACAAAACAGCTCTAGTATTTGGTCAGATGAATGAACCACCTGGAGCTAGGATGAGAGTAGCCTTAACAGGACTTACTATGGCAGAATATTTTAGAGACCAGGCAGGTCAAAACGTTCTTTTATTTATAGATAATATATATAGATTTACTCAAGCTGGTTCAGAAGTATCAGCACTTTTAGGTAGAATGCCTTCAGCAGTAGGTTATCAACCAACCCTGGCTACAGAAATGGGACAGCTACAAGAGAGAATCACATCTACAAAGAAAGCTTCAATAACTAGTGTGCAAGCAGTTTATGTTCCAGCTGATGACCTTACAGACCCGGCACCAGCTACAACATTTGCGCATTTAGATGCTATAACTGTTCTTTCACGTTCTATTTCAGAACAAGGATTTTATCCAGCTGTAGACCCATTAGAGTCTTCATCTAGGATGCTTTCCCCTGCTATAGTAGGGCAAGAACATTATAATGTAGCAAGAGAAGTTCAGGAAATCTTACAGAGATATAAAGAGTTGCAAGATATTATAGCAATACTTGGTCTTGACGAACTTTCAGAAGAAGATAAGCTGATAGTTTCAAGAGCTAGAAAAATTCAAAGGTTCTTAACACAACCATTCTTTGTTGCAGAAACATTTACAAGTATTCCTGGTTCATATGTATCTATAGCTGATACAGTGAGAGGTTTCAAAGAAATATTAGAAGGAAAACATGATGATGTTCCAGAAACAGCTTTCCTTATGGTAGGAACTATCGAGGAAGCTTTAGAAAAAGCTAAAAAGGCGGAAGATTAATATGGCTGGAATTCATCTAGATATAGTAACTCCTGATAGATCATTCTTTAGTGAAGACATAGATAGTGTTATAGTTAGAGGATTAGAGGGAGATTTAGCTGTTTTAAAGGGAAGAACTCCTATAGTTACCCCTTTAAGAATTGGAAAGGTAAGAATATTCCAAGATGATACTGAAAGAATAGCTACAGTATCAGATGGATATATTTCTGCAGTAAATGATAATGTGACTATAGTTACAGACGCAGCAGAATGGCCTGAAGAAATAGATATAGATAGAGCAGAGGCTGCTAAAAAAAGAGCTGAAGAAAGACTCGATAAGTCAGAAGATGTTGATTTTGTGCGTGCAGAAGCTGCTTTAAAAAGATCTATAAATAGATTAGAATTATCAAAATATAGAAGATAAATAATAAAAAATAAATATTATAAAAGTGTATAAAAAGTATCCTTCCTAGTCAATACTTATAGTATAAGGGAAGGGTACTTTTTTATTGTGATGTTTTGTCCCCCTTTACATTAAATAAAAAGACTCCTTCCCTAATTAATACTAGGAGGATTAATATGAAAAAAACAATTATATTTGGACTTATTTTAATTTTAATGCTACCATTTTTCTCAAAGGCAGATAACTCAAAGGATGACTTAGATGTATTAGAGGAAATCTTATACGATTTAGAAGGTCAACCTACAGAAGTAGATATAGCTTTTAATGGTGTTATAGATGATAAGTTTTTAGGAGAAAAAGATATAAGTAAATTAGGAGAAAAGTTGATATCGGAAATTGGACTTGTTGGCGAAGAGGTAGATCCATTTATATTACAAGAAATTGATTTAAATGAATATTATTCCAAAATGATAATATTTGAAGATAATTTTAGTCAAATAAATTATGATGGCTATGATATCGATGAAAACAAGATTTCTATAAATCTAAACTCATATTTAGATGAAGAAATGGATAAAGGCGAAACTACACTTTCTATAAGTATTATAAAAAATGATTGCTTTTTTGAAAAAAATGATATAATAGATAAAATAGAAGATATATACAAAGAGTTTAATTGTGAAGTAGATGTAACATCTTGCTTAATAGGTAAAATTGAAGGATTATCTAGTAAAGGAGACTATGTGGACAAGCTAAATGATTCTTTAGAAAATATAAAGGGAAATATAGTAGATGAATTTTCAGAAGAACAATTTTCATCTTATACAATATATAGCCCATTAATTGAAAACTATTTGACAATAAATAAAAAAAAGATTAACATTAACCTATCAATGAGGTATAATAGAGATGAAGATTATACATACCTGTGGATAGGTACGCCTATTATAACAGCAGGATATTAAAGTAGGGGGAGATAATTTGGAAATAATAGTAGTAGAGAAGAGCCCTCCATTAAAAGGAAATGTAAGAATAAATGGAGCAAAAAACTCTGCACTTCCTATAATAGCAGCATCGTTATTAGGAACTGAAGATATAATATTAAAAGATGTACCAAACCTTAGAGATGTAGGGATAATATGTGAGGTTTTAAGAACACTAGGATCAGAAGTAGAATTCTTAGATAAACATACTATAAAAATAAATTCAAATAATTTAAATAATTATAAGACTAGATATGACCTTATGAACAAAATGAGGGCTTCTTTCCTTGTAATGGGACCATTGTTAGCAAGACTTGGAAAAAGTCAAACTTCACTTCCAGGAGGATGTGCTATTGGAACACGCCCAATAGATTTACACCTAAAGGGTTTTAAAGCACTGGGAGTTGATACAAATACAGAACATGGAAGTATTGACGCTGTAGTAGAAAAACTTTTAGGTGATAAAATATATCTAGACTTTCCATCAGTTGGTGCTACAGAAAACATTATGATGGCAGCTACTATGGCTGAAGGAGAGACCATTATAGAAAATGCTGCTATGGAACCGGAAATTGTAGACTTGCAAAACTTTTTAAATAAACTAGGTGCTAAGATAAAAGGTGCAGGAACTAGTACCATTAAAATAAAAGGTGTAGAAAAATTGGGTGGTTGTACTCATAGAATTATCCCAGATAGAATAGAAGCAGGAACATTTTTAGTGGCTGCAGCTATAACTGGAGGAGATGTTATAGTAGAAAATGTCATAGCAAGTCATATAAAGCCTGTAATTGCAAAATTAAAAGAAACAGGTGTGGAAGTAATAGAAAACGAAGATACTATAAGGATAATATCAAATGGAGAGCTTAAGCCTATAGATGTTAAAACACTTCCTTATCCTGGTTTTCCAACAGATATGCAGTCTCAATTTATGGCTATGTTGACACTTGCTAAGGGAACTAGCCTTGTTGTAGAAACTGTATTTGAAAATAGATTTATGCATGTAGATGAACTTAAAAGAATGGGTGCCAATATAAAAATAGATGGTAAATCTTGTATTATCCAAGGAGTAAAAGGCCTTACGGGTTCACGTGTAAGAGCTACTGATTTAAGAGCTGGAGCTGCTCTTGTATTGGCAGGACTTGTGGCTGACGGGAAAACAGAAATAGAAGATATATATCATATAGAAAGAGGATATGATAATATAGAAGAGAAATTTACAAATCTTGGTGCTAAAATATATAGAAAAACAGTTGAAGAAGATTAAATCTTAAAGATTAAGAATGAAAATATAATATTTTCATTCTTTTTTTATGTCCTCAAGTCATAAATACACATATATTTGAATAAGAATATATATATTAAGTTTATAAGGGGGAGAATATGAAACGACTTGGAGGATATTTACTTATAGTACTTACCATAACAGTTCTTATTCCATCAGCAATAGCTAAAAGTGTAGATATTGTAAGTGTTAAAAGTGTTTCAGAAGGAATAGGATTTGAAGAGGAAGATAGTCAGAAAATAGCACAAGATAAAATGGAAAAAGAGGCAAAAACTATTGAAAAGGTCAGTGTTCCTTTAAAAATAGGGAAAAAAGAATTTGAATATATAAATATATACAATGAAAAGAAGGAAAAAACTGAAAAAATTATATTGGACGAATATATAAAAGGAGTAGTTGCAGCAGAGATGCCTGCAAGATTTGATATTGAAGCTCTAAAGGCTCAAGCTATAGCAGCTAGGACATATGCTATAAACAAGAGCATAAGATTTGAAAAAGGCCATCCTAATCATTCGGGGGCTCCACTTTGTACGGGCGTACATTGTCAAGCATATCTATCTTTAGAAGATTTAAAAAAGGTTCACGGGGAAAAATGGATAGATGATTATTGGGACAAAATAGAAGAAGCTGTAGATACTACAAAAAACCTTGTAATTATGTACAAAGGAGAAATAATAGAACCCTTATATCACTCTACAAGTGGAGGTATGACAGAGGACTCAATGAATGTATTTGCTACTAATTCACCTTATTTAAAAGCGGTAGAAAGTCCAGGAGAAGAAGATGCACCAAAATTTAAAGATATAAAAACTATAACTAAGTCTGAGTTTGTAAAATTATTAAATTCTAAATTTCCTAAAGCAAAGCTTAAAGAAGAAGATTTTTTAAATAAAATAAAATTAGTAGAAAAAACATCAAGTGGTAGAATAAATAAATTGTCTCTAAATGGTATAACGGCTGAAGGTAGGGATATAAGAGATATATTTGAACTAAACTCTACTAATTTTAAAATTACTTTTGATGAAAAGTCAGGTCTAATAGAAATAGAAACACATGGATATGGACACGGTGTAGGAATGAGTCAATGGGGTGCAAATGTGATGGCTAAAGATGGGAAAAACTTTGAAGCGATATTAGAACATTATTATTCAGGTATAGAAATAAAAAACACTTCTAAATAGACAATTTCAATAGTAAGATAAAGTTCCTTTATTACTATGAAAAAGATATAACTTAATAAGTTATATCTTTTTTAATTTTTTGAGGTATTAAAAATAGTGAACTGGAAATAATAGGTACTAGAGGTGATAGAAGATGAAAGAAAAAATATTTAAATTTGTAAAAGAAAATGGATTCCTATTATTTCTATTTTTATGTGTTGGGGTTGTTGCTTTTAGTACGATTTACGTAGTAAATAAAGATTCTAATTCAAAAGGGAGAAATCTTTTAAGTCAAGAACAAATGGAAGATATTCCTAATCAGTTAAATGAAAAAGATGTTAAAAGAAATAAACCCAATACTAAAAAAGATGAAATAGCCAAAGAAACTCCAAAAAAAGAAACTCCACCTAATGAGGAAAATGTTAAAGAATCCAAAGAGGAAGCTCCTAAAAAGGAAGTTTCTAAAAAGGAAAACCTAGACTCTAATAAAGAAAAGAAAGAGTCCAAGCCTAAAGAGACTGAAAGTTCCAAAGAAGAATTAGCTCAAGAAACATTTTCGCAAGGGAATGCTCAAAAAGAGACACCCCAAAAGAAAAGTAAAGAAAGTCACAAAGGTTTTATTATGCCTATAAAAGGTGAGATAATGACTGAATTTACGGAAGATAGTTTAATCTACTCCGAAACATTAGATGAGTGGAGAGCACATACGGGGATAGATATTGCAGCTGAAACAGGAACAAAGGTTGTAGCACCTTTAGATGGAACAGTAAAGGAAATAATAGAAGATCCACTATGGGGCAAAGTAATAGTACTGGATCATGGAAATGGACTTCTTACAAAGTTTGCAAATCTAGGAGATACAAAGATGGTAAAGAAAGGACTGGATGTAAAAAAAGGAAACCATATAGCTGTAGTTGGTAAAACAGCAGATATAGAAATGTTAATGCCTAGTCATTTGCATTTTGAGACTATTAAAAATGGTAAATCTGTTGATCCTCGTTCTATTCCCCAGTAAAAATGCATAAGTATAGAAATATATACCCAAAATCAAGAGGGGGTTATTGTATTGAAAGATTATATAGAGGAGAGAACTTTAGAAATAGCGAAGTACATATTAGATGAAAAGGCTACTGTAAGGCAAGCCGCAGGTGTTTTTGGAGTAAGTAAAAGCACTGTTCATAAAGATGTAACTGAGCGCCTACCAAAGATAAACCCTCTTATAGCATCAATGGTAAAAGAAATTTTACAAACTAATAAGGCTGAAAGGCATATCAGAGGTGGTGAAGCAACCAAAAATAAATATATAGCCACAAATGAATAATAAATATTTTATAAAGCTATATTTTTAAAAACTAAAGAACTAAAAGACTAGTAAGGTAATATGCTCCCTTTTGATAGATAGATTGAAGTAAAAATCTGTTATTAAAGGGGAGCATATTTTGTGAAAAACAAGTATATTTATAATCAACTAATCAACATAAAAAAGCAGCCATTGAATATTAATATTCAATGGCTGCTTTTGTCGATTCTTTATGGTCGGGGTGAGAGGATTTGAACCCCCGGCCCCATGGTCCCAAACCACGTG
>NZ_JBQDAA010000004.1:0-23964 GCF_052089545.1 Tissierella sp.
TACATGTGGTTTTGTTCTTTCAAATTTAGCTTTACCCATTTTTCTTATTCCTCCTTTAATAATAACTATTTATCTACAATTTCATCCAATATACTCTGTGGTACTGGAGCATAATGATCAAATTCCATTGAGTATACTCCTCTTCCTTGAGTGTTTGAACGAAGATCTGTCGCATAACCAAACATTTCTGCTAAAGGCACAAATGCATTTACTACTTGAGCACCACTTCTTAGTTCCATACCTTCTATTCTACCTCTTCTAGAACTAACATCTCCCATAACATCTCCCATGTATTCTTCAGGCATTACTACTTCTACCTTCATCATAGGTTCTAAAAGTACAGGATCTGCTTTAGCCATACCTTCTTTAAAGCCCATTGAAGCAGCTATCTTAAAGGCCATTTCATTTGAGTCTACGTCATGATATGATCCATCAAAAAGAGTTACTTTTACATCTAACACTGGGAAGCCAGCAATTATACCTGATTGCATAGTTTCTTGAATTCCATTATCTACTGAGTTTATATATTCCCTAGGTACTGATCCACCTACTGTAGCATTTACAAACTCATATCCTTCTCCAGCTTCTTGTGGTGTAAGTCTTAATTTAACATGACCATATTGTCCACGTCCACCAGATTGTCTTACATACTTTCCTTCTGCTTCTACTTCTTTAGAAATAGATTCTTTATAAGCAACTTGTGGGTTACCTACATTTGCTTCTACTTTAAACTCTCTTAGGAGTCTATCTACAATTATCTCTAAGTGAAGTTCACCCATTCCAGCAATTATAGTTTGAGCTGTATCCTCATCAGTATATGTTCTAAATGTAGGGTCTTCTTCAGCAAGCTTTGCAAGTGCTGCACCTAGTTTATCTTGACTTGCTTTAGTTTTAGGTTCTATAGCTACATGGATTACTGGTTCTGGGAACTCCATATTTTCTAGGATTATTGGATCATCTTCAACACAAAGTGTTTCTCCAGTACCTGTATCTTTAAGTCCTACTACAGCAGCAATATCTCCTGCATATACTTCTTCAACTTCTTCCCTCTTGTTAGCATGCATTAATAAAAGTCTTCCAACTCTTTCTCTTTTACCCTTTGTAGAGTTCAATACATAACTTCCAGCTTTTATACTTCCAGAATATACTCTAAAATAAGCAAGCTTTCCTACATAAGGATCAGTTACTATTTTAAATGCTAATGATGAAAATGGAGCATCATCATCCGCTGGTCTAGAAAGTTCCTCTTCTCCATCTATGCTAGTACCTTTAATAGCTGGTATATCAAGCGGTGAAGGTAAGTAAGATATTATAGCATCTAGTAAAGGTTGAACACCTTTATTTTTATAAGCAGTACCACATAATACTGGTGTGATTTCTACGTCAAGTGTAGCTGTTCTAATACCCTCTATTATTTCTTCTGTTGTAAATTCTTCCCCTTCAAGATATTTTTCCATTAAATTCTCATCATTTTCTGCTATAGCTTCTATAAGTTTTTCCCTATGCTCTGCAGCCATTTCCTTTAAATCCTCTGGAATATCTACTACCTCTATATCTTGACCTAAGTCATCATTGTAAATTCTTGCATTCATATTTACTAAGTCTACGATACCTTTAAAAGTATCTTCTGCCCCTATTGGCAATTGTATTGCAACTGGGTTTGCCTTAAGTCTGTCTTTCATCATTTGTATTGTTCTAAAATAATCAGCACCTGTTATATCCATCTTGTTTACAAATGCCATTCTTGGTACATTATATTTATCGGCTTGTCTCCATACTGTTTCAGATTGAGGCTCTACCCCACCCTTAGCGCAAAAAACTGCTATTGCTCCATCAAGCACTCTAAGGGATCTTTCAACTTCAACCGTAAAATCCACATGTCCTGGTGTGTCTATAACGTTAATTCTGTGGTCATCCCACATACATGTAGTAGCAGCTGAGGTTATTGTTATTCCTCTTTCCTGCTCTTGTTCCATCCAGTCCATTTGAGCTCCACCCTCATGAGTTTCACCTATTTTGTGTATTTTACCTGTATAAAATAAAATTCTTTCGGTGGTGGTTGTCTTTCCTGCATCAATATGAGCCATTATGCCTATGTTTCTTGTTTTTTCTAGTGAAATTTTTCTTGGCACAATTTTTCCTCCTTATAATTTCTTAACCTTATCCACACCTTTAAAACGATATTATTACCATCTATAGTGTGCGAAAGCCTTATTAGCTTCGGCCATTTTGTGAACTCCTTCTCTTTTCTTAACACTTGCTCCCACTCCATTTGAAGCATCAAGAAGTTCTTTGGCTAATCTATCAACCATATTCTTCTCTCCTCTTTTTCTTGAGTAAGTCACAAGCCATCTAAGTCCTAATGTTTCTCTTCTTTCTGCTCTCACTTCTATCGGAACTTGGTAAGTTGCCCCACCTATTCTTCTAGCTTTTACTTCTAAAACAGGCATTATATTGTTTAACGCTCTGTAAAACACCTCTAGAGAATCTTCGCCCGTTTTTTCGCCTATATCTGTTAAAGCATCATAAACTATATTTTGAGCAATCCCTTTTTTTCCATCTAACATTATATTGTTAATTAATTTGGTTATGATCACATCATTATAAATTGGATCTGGCATAACCTGTCTTTTTGGTACATGTCCTTTTCTTGGCACTTTTCTTCCCTCCTTAACTATAAAAAAGTAAATTCATTGGTACTCGATGAATTATTCACCGTGTGCGCCAAATGCATCTATATTAACGGAATAATTATTCCTGCACTTTGCACAATTATTTCTTAGATTTTTTTGCACCGTATTTAGAACGAGACTTTTGTCTTCCTTCTACTCCAGCTGCATCTAAGCTACCTCTTACAATATGGTATCTAACACCTGGTAAGTCTTTAACTCTTCCACCTCTTATAAGAACAACACTATGTTCTTGTAAGTTGTGGCCAATTCCTGGTATATATGCTAAAACTTCCATTCCATTTGTAAGTCTTACTCTAGCAACTTTTCTTAGTGCTGAGTTAGGCTTTTTAGGAGTTACAGTTCTTACAGCAACACATACACCTCTTTTTTGCGGTGAGTTAACAGTTGTTGTTTTCTTTTTTAAAGTATTTAAGTTTACTCCTAAAGCTGGAGTCTTAGATTTTGAAACAACACTTTTCCTACCTTTTCTAATCAATTGATTAATTGTTGGCATCTAGGCACCTCCTTATTTAATTTATATTAGTAACGCAGCTGTAGCTGCATTAATATCAATTCCACATGCATCGCCTAATTCCTTCATAGTATAAACTTTTTCAATCGGGATTTTATGTTCTTGGCAAAGCAATATAATATCTTGTGTAATCTTATTTTCAGCATCTTCTGCTAGATAGACCTGACTTGCTTCAGAAGAAGTAATAGCTCTTTTGACCTGCTTTACTCCAACTACCTTTTTATTGCAATCTAATCTCTCGGTCATAAACTTTCCCACCTTTTAAACATTCTAAAGATTATGTGGCGATTGTGCCACATAATCTTTATGTTACTAGATTGATTTCAAGTTTACACACTCACTTATTTTATCATCAGTTATTTTCTATGTCAATAGATTTTTCTTCTAATAGTTTAATATTTTCCTCAGCTACTAATTCTACTTGTCTATATCTTCTCATTCCTGTTCCAGCTGGGATAAGTTTTCCTATGATGACATTTTCCTTAAGACCCAATAGATGATCTTCTTTACCTTTTATAGCAGCATCTGTTAAAACCTTTGTAGTTTCTTGGAAAGAAGCTGCTGAAAGGAATGAATCTGTTGCAAGTGAGGCTTTAGTTATTCCTAGAAGTGACCTTTTCCCATTTGCAGGCGCTCCTTCTGATTTTAGAACATTTTTATTTTCACTTTCGAATTCATGGAAATTAACTAAGCTGCCTGGTAACATATCGGTGTCTCCAGAGTCTTCAATTTTAATTTTAGATAGCATTTGTCTAATTATTATTTCAATATGCTTATCATTTATATCTACACCCTGAAGCCTATATACCCTTTGAACCTCTTTCACTATATAGTCTTGAACTCCTCTTAATCCTTTAATCTTCAATATATCATGAGGATTTACAGACCCTTCTGTAAGTTCATCGCCCGCTTCAACGAAGTCTCCTTTTCTAACTTTTAATCTAGAACCATATACAATATTATAGCTAGCTGTTTCTCCATCATTAGCAGTTATAATTACCTCTTTTTTCTTTTTAGTCTCTTGGATACTAACCTCTCCAGAGATTTCCGAAATAATTGCAAGACCTTTAGGTTTTCTAGCTTCAAAAAGCTCTTCAACCCTTGGTAGACCTTGGGTTATATCAGATGCTGATGCAACTCCTCCTGTATGGAAAGTTCTCATCGTAAGCTGAGTTCCAGGTTCTCCTATGGATTGAGCTGCAATAATTCCTACAGATTCACCAATGCCAACTGATTCTCCTTTTGCAAGGTTTATTCCGTAGCAATGGGCACAAACTCCAAACTTTGCATGACAGCCTAAAACTGATCTTACCTTTACTTCTTTTATACCTATTTCTTCAATAAACTCTGCTTGTAACTCCGTAATCATTTCATTTTTACCAACTATAATCGTTCCATCTTCAGGGTTTACTATATCATCAAAGGCATATCGTCCCTCTAATCTATCTTTTAATTCTTCTATAACTTCATTTCCATCTGCAAAGACCTTAACTGGTAGATATTCATCAGTACCACAATCTTCTTCTCTTACTATTACGTCTTGACTTACATCTACAAGTCTTCTAGTTAGATATCCTGAATCCGCTGTTCTTAAAGCAGTATCAGCAAGTCCTTTTCTAGATCCATGAGTAGATACGAAGAACTCAAGTACAGATAAACCTTCTCTAAAGTTAGCTTTTACAGGAACTTCTATCGTTCTACCAGATGCACTAGCCATAAGCCCTCTCATACCAGCAAGCTGCCTGATCTGGTTTTTACTACCTCTTGCTCCAGAAACAGCCATAATGTACATATTGTTTTCAGAGTCTAGGTTATCCATTAAAACATCTGTTACTTCATCAGTAGTTCTGTTCCATATCTCTATTACTTTTTCATATCTTTCATCATCTGATATAAGTCCTCTTCTATAGGACTTTTCAAACTTTTCAACTTGCTTTTCAGCCTTCTTAATAAATTCATGCTTTTCTTGAGGTACATATATATCACCAATAGAAACTGTTACAGCACCTACCGTTGCATATTTGAAACCTGTTTTCTTCACATAATCAAGCACTTCAGCTGTTATATTATTTCCATGCTTTCTAAAGCATCTTTCTATTATATCTCCAAGTTTACTTTTATCTACTACTTGGTTTACCTCTAGTGAATAAGGATCTTTTTCTCTATCTACAAATCCTAAATCCTGTGGTAGTTTTTCATTTAATATAAATCTACCAACAGTACTTTCTACAAGTTTACCCCTATCATTTTCATCCATTTTTATCTTTACTTTGACTTTAGCATGTATGCTTAATTCTTTATTATAATAAGCAATAATCATCTCATCATAACTTTTAAATATCTTACCTTCTCCTAATTGTCCTTCCTTTTCCATGGTCATGTAATAACTTCCAAGTACCATATCTTGAGTAGGAGTTGTTATAGGTTTACCATCTTTAGGAGCTAGTATATTATTAGTAGAAGCCATTAATAATCTCGCTTCAGCTTGAGCCTCTGTTGAAAGTGGAACGTGAACAGCCATTTGGTCACCATCAAAGTCAGCATTATATGCTGTACAAGCTAAAGGATGAAGCTTTATAGCTTTTCCTTCCACTAGAACCGGTTCAAAAGCCTGTATTCCTAACCTGTGAAGTGTAGGTGCCCTGTTTAATAGTACAGGATGGTCTTTAATAATAACATCCAACACATCCCAAACTTCAGGCTTTACTCTTTCCACCATTCGTTTAGCAGATTTTATATTATGAGCATGGTCTTGTCTTACAAGTTCCTTCATAACGAAAGGTTTAAATAATTCAAGAGCCATTTTCTTTGGTAGACCACATTGATAAAATTTAAGTTCTGGTCCTACAACTATTACAGATCTACCAGAATAATCTACCCTTTTACCAAGCAAGTTCTGTCTAAATCTTCCCTGTTTTCCTTTTAACATATCTGATAAAGATTTTAAAGGTCTATTTCCAGGTCCAGTAACAGGTCTACCACGTCTACCATTGTCTATAAGAGCATCTACAGCCTCTTGTAACATTCTTTTTTCATTTCTAACTATTATATCCGGCGCACCTAAATCTAAAAGTCTTTTAAGTCTATTATTTCTGTTTATAACTCTTCTATAAAGATCATTTAAATCAGATGTTGCAAATCTTCCACCGTCAAGTTGAACCATTGGACGAAGATCTGGAGGTATAATTGGTATAGCATCTAGTATTATCCATTCAGGTCTATTACCTGATCCTCTAAACCCTTCAACAACCTCTAGTCTTCTAGTAATTCGTATCCTTTTTTGTCCAGTAGCATCTTTAAGTCCAGCTTTTAATTCTTTAAATTCTTCTTCCAAATCTATTTTGGATAATAGGACCTTCATAGCTTCTGCACCCATCATGGCTTTAAATTTGCCAGGATATTGTTCTTGATAATCTCTATATTCTGCTTCAGTAAGAAGTTGTTTTTCATAAAGAGGCGTATCACCTGCATCTACAACTATATAAGATGCAAAATATAGTACCTTTTCAAGCGCTCTAGGGCTCATGTCTAATATAAGCCCCATTCTACTTGGAATTCCTTTAAAGTACCAAATATGAGAAACAGGAGCTGCAAGCTCAATATGTCCCATTCTTTCTCTTCTTACTTTAGATTTGGTAACCTCAACCCCACATCTATCACAAATTATACCTTTGTATCTTATTCTTTTGTATTTACCGCAATGGCACTCCCAATCTTTAGTAGGGCCAAAGATCTTCTCACAAAACAGTCCCTCTTTTTCTGGTTTTAAAGTTCTGTAATTTATTGTTTCTGGTTTTTTTACTTCTCCTTTAGACCATTGTCTAACCATCTCTGGGGAAGCCAATCCAATTCTAATTGAATCAAAGTTATTTAGTTCAAACAAGGAGCACTTCTCCTTTCTATAATAAATTAATTAAAGAGTCCATCTATACACTCTTTACCTGTCGTATTTATAATTTTATCAATTCTTTTAAGACCTTTTCTAATCTTCATCTTCATCTTCCATAATAAAGCCAGAAGGTAGATCTTTTCCAAGTCTTTTTATTCCCTTTACTGGGGTATCTTTCTTCTTATCTTCGTCCTCAGAATTTAGTCCTTCTCCAATAAGCTCTAAATCTGTTAGTTCATCTTCTACTGATTCCTTAAATTCTACTTCAGATTTATCTTCACTTAAAACTTTCACATCTAAAGCAAGACTTTGTAATTCTTTTATAAGAACTTTGAAAGATTCAGGTATTCCTGGTTCTGGTATGTTTTCACCTTTGACTATAGATTCATAGGTTTTTACTCTTCCAACTATATCATCAGACTTAACAGTTAATATTTCCTGTAAAGTATGAGCCGCTCCATAAGCTTCAAGGGCCCAAACTTCCATTTCACCAAATCTTTGTCCACCAAATTGTGCCTTACCTCCTAGAGGTTGTTGTGTAACTAAAGAATAAGGTCCCGTAGATCTAGCATGTATCTTATCATCTACAAGGTGATGAAGTTTTAGCATATACATATATCCAACAGTAACAGGTCCATCAAAGAATTCTCCATTTCTACCATCACGAAGTTGGATCTTACCATCTTCTGGATAGCCTGCTTTTTTAAGAGCTTCCATTATATCGTATTCATTAGCTCCATCAAATACTGGAGTCGCTACATGCCAACCAAGTTTTTTAGCAGCAAGTCCTAAGTGTACTTCTAAAACCTGACCTAGGTTCATACGAGATGGTACTCCTAATGGGTTTAGTACTATTTGTACCGGTGTACCATCTGGTAAATAAGGCATGTCTTCTTGAGGAAGTATCCTTGATATTACACCTTTATTTCCATGACGACCACACATCTTGTCCCCTACACTAATCTTCCTTTTAGTTGCTACATATACCTTAACAGTCTGATTTACACCAGGAGAAAGTTCGTCTCCATTGTCTCTAGAGTATATTTTTACATCAACTATAATTCCTGCTTCACCGTGTGGAACACGTAGAGACGTATCCCTAACTTCCCTAGCTTTTTCTCCAAATATAGCTCTAAGAAGTCTTTCTTCAGCAGTAAGTTCAGTTTCTCCTTTTGGAGTAACTTTTCCAACTAGAATATCTCCAGCTCCAACTTCTGCACCTATTCTTATAATTCCTCTATCGTCAAGATCTTTTAGCATATCTTCCCCAACATTTGGAATATCTCTTGTAATCTCTTCAGATCCAAGCTTTGTATCTCTAGCTTCAGATTCATATTCTTCTATGTGTACAGATGTCAATGAATCTTCTGTAACAAGTTCTTCACTTAAAAGCATAGCATCCTCATAGTTATATCCTTCCCAAGTCATAAATGCAATTAAGATATTTTTACCTAGTGCTATTTCGCCCATATCTGTACTCGGTCCATCAGCTATAACTGTACCTCTAGTTACTTTTTCGCCTTCTTTAACTATAGGTCTTTGATTTATTGTAGTACCTTGATTTGATCTTTTAAACTTTAGTAGTTTATGTCTATCTACCTTCCCATCCGAATCTCTTTTTACAAGAATTTCATCCGAACTTACTCTTTCTATAACACCATCAGAAGAGGATACGATTACAACTCCAGAATCTTTAGCTGATCTATATTCTATACCCGTACCTACTATAGGAGCTTCTGATTTTAGAAGAGGAACTGCTTGCCTCTGCATGTTGGCACCCATAAGTGCTCTGTTTGCATCATCGTTTTCTAAGAAAGGTATCATCGCAGCACCAATTGATACTATTTGTTTTGGTGATACATCCATATAATCTATTTGACTACTTGGGAATATATCTACCACTCCGTTTTTACCTCTAGCTACTACTCTTTTATTTTCAAATTTGTTGTCTTCAGTTAACGGTTCATTTGATTGGGCTATTATAAAGTCATCTTCAAGATCTGCCGTTAAATACTCTATTTCTCCTGTAGTTCTACCTTCACCTTTTTCAACCATTCTATAAGGAGCTTCTAAAAATCCATATTCATTTATAGTTGCATATGTTGTAAGTGAAGTTATAAGTCCGATATTTGGGCCCTCAGGAGTCTCTATAGGACACATTCTACCATAGTGTGAATGGTGTACGTCCCTTACCTCAAATCCAGCTCTGTCACGACTAAGTCCACCCGGTCCTAGCGCTGACATTCTTCTTTTATGAGTAAGTTCAGCCAATGGATTAGTTTGATCCATAAACTGTGAAAGTTGAGAACTACCAAAGAATTCTTTAATAGAAGCTACTACTGGACGAATGTTTATTAGAGCTTGTGGAGTTGTTACTTCCACGTCTTGAATAGTCATTCTTTCCCTAACTACTCTCTCCATCCTAGATAGACCTATCCTAAACTGATTTTGTAATAACTCTCCTACAGATCTAAGCCTTCTATTACCAAGATGATCTATATCATCTGTGTTTCCAACCCCATCAAATAAATTAAATTCATAATTTATACTAGCAACAATGTCATCTACCACTATATGCTTTGGAAGTAATTCTTTTACTCTTTCTTCAATAGCCTTTTCTAACTCATCTTCATCTTCATAAGTCTCAATAAGCTCCTTCATAAGTGGATAATATACCTTTTCTTTTAATCCCAAATGTTCTACTGAAAATGGTAAATTAAAAGATTTTACACTTACAAAATTGTTTCCAACTACTCTTACTCTTTTATCATTCACTAGTATATCTACTACATTTATACCAGAGTTTTCTATTTCAATAGCTTTATTTCTTGAAATTTTTTCTCCTTTTGTTGTAAGTATTTCTCCAGTTTCGGAGTTTACTATATCATCTGCAGAAACTCTATCATAGATTCTATTGAATAAAGCTAACTTTTTATTAAATTTATATCTACCTACTTTTGCTAAGTCATATCTCCTAGGATCAAAAAACATATTTGTTATAAGAGATTTTGCACTATCAACTGTAGGTGGTTCACCCGGTCTTAATTTTTTATATATTTCTAAAAGTGCTTCTTCTTCTGTCGTGGTATTATCTTTTTCCAGAGTCTTTAATATATGTTCTGATTCTCCCAACACTTCTATTATTTGACTATCACTAACAATATTTAAAGCTCTTAATAATACAGTTATAGGAATTTTCCTAGTTCTGTCAATTCTAACGTATACTACATCCTTTGAGTCTGTTTCATACTCAAGCCACGCTCCTCTATTAGGAATAACTGTCGCGGAATATAGTCTCTTACCCGTTTTGTCTATACTCTCCTTATAGTATGAACCAGGAGAACGCACTAATTGACTTACTACAACTCTTTCAGCTCCATTGATAATAAATGTACCTTTTCCAGTCATTAGAGGCAAGCCACCCATAAATACTTCTTGTTCCTTTACTTCACCAGTTTCTTTATTTATAAGTCTTACCTTAACCTTTAATGGTGCAGAATAATTTGCATCCCTCTCTCTTGCTTCGTCTTCATCATATTTTAAAGTATCTTCAACATGATAGTTAACAAACTCTAATATGAGATTACCCGTATAATCTTGTATTGGTGAAATGTCATCAAACACTTCCTTCAAACCTTCATTTACAAACCATTCATAAGAAGAATTTTGAACTTCAATTAAGTCTGGAAGGTCTAATACTTCATTAATACGAGAGTAACTCATTCTGACTCGTTTCCCAAGTGTTACAGGATGTACCATAAAAAAATTCACCCCTCATTAAACTAAAATATCCAAAAGCATAAAATACTTTTGGTAATACTTCTAAACTATTTAATAATATTGACCTATATTGTATTTTTTATACAAAAGGTCATATTAGTCCTTATTATGCAATATATTATACTAACATACTTGAAAAGTCATGTCAAACTTATTTCAGTAAAAACATTAAAATAAAAAAGGCTCTCTTATCTGAAAGCCTTTTAATTTTAAACTATTTTACTTCTACGCCTGCTCCTACTTCTTCTAATTTAGTTTTCATTTCTTCTGCTTCTTCTTTTGAAGCTCCTTCTTTAACTGCTTTTGGAGCATTGTCTACTAATTCTTTTGCATCCTTTAATCCAAGTCCAGTTATTTCTCTAACTGCTTTTATAACTTTGATTTTTTGATCTCCTGCTGATGTTAACATAACATCGAACTCAGTTTGCTCTGCTGCTGCTGGAGCTGCTTCTCCACCTGCTGCTGGAGCTGCTGCCGCTGCTGGAGCTGCTGCGCTAACACCAAATTCTTCTTCTAAAGCTTTTACCAATTCTGATAATTCTAATACTGTTAATCCTTTTACTTCTTCCATTAAGTTTGTTACTTTTTCGTTTGCCATTTCTATAATACCTCCATAGTTTTTTATTTTAATTTATGCACTTTTTTCTTTTTCTTCCGCTATAGCATTTAATGCTATAGCAAGAGATCTTATTGTACCTTGTAATACATTTGTAAATCCTTGTATAGGTGCATTGAAGCCACCAAGCGCTTGAGCAATAAGAACTTCTTTTGATGGAAGTTTTGCAAGATTATTAACTCCTTCTACGCCAATAATTTTTCCATCTACTATTCCAGCTTTTATTTCTAGTTTCTCATTGTCTTTTATAAATTCAGAAGTTATTTTAGCCGCATTAACTGGATCATCATATCCAAAAGCTATAGCGGACGGTCCTTTTAAGTATTGGTTGAAGTCTTCTAGACCTGAGTCTTTAAATGCAAATCTCATCATAGTATTTTTATATACTTTATAGTCAACCCCAGCTTCTCTATATCTGCTTCTAAGTTCTGTGATTTGTTCAACATTTAGTCCTCTATAGTCTACTAATACTACTGATTCAGATTTTTGAATTTTTTCTTTTATCTCTTCAACATTTTCCGTTTTAGCCTTAAGAATTTGTTCTTTCATTTGCTTCACCTCCTAAGTTTTAAAAATAATAAAAGTCTCTACGTAGACACGTAGAGACCATTTAAATCTAAAAATTTAAATTATATCGCTCTTACCTCGGTAGGGAATTTAAACCAATGGTTCCTACTGTCTACAGTTTATTATTTATTTGACTTTTAAAGTATATCAAAGTCTTTATATATTGTCAATAGTTTTAATCTATTAATTTCTGAGCATTAACTTTAATACCAGGTCCCATTGTACTAGCAACAGTCACTGATTTTAAATATTTTCCTTTAGCAGCTACAGGTTTTGCTTTTACTAAAGCATCCATCATAGCTAAAAAGTTTTCTTTTAGTTTTTCTTCTCCAAAAGAAGCTTTACCTATAGGTGCATGAACTATACTCGCTTTATCAACTCTATATTCAACTTTACCTGCTTTGATTTCTTTAACAGCTTGTTCTATATCAAAAGTTACAGTTCCAGATTTTGGGTTTGGCATTAAACCTTTAGGTCCTAATACTCTACCTATTCTACCTACAACTCCCATCATATCAGGAGTAGCAACTACAACGTCAAAATCTAACCAACCTTCTTCTTGAATTTTAGCTACTAACTCATCGCCACCTACAAAATCAGCTCCTGCATCTTCAGCTTCTTTGATTTTATCACCTTTTGCGATAACTAGGACTTTTCTAGTTCTACCTGTACCATGAGGTAGTACTACAGCGCCCCTAACTTGTTGATCTGCATGTTTTGGATCTACTCCAAGTCTTACAGACAGGTCAATAGTTTCATCAAATTTAGCCTTAGCAGTTTTCAATACTAATTCCATAGCTTCATCAATACTATAAACATTGTGTCTATCAACTAAATCTAAAACTTCTGTATATCTTTTACCTTTTTTTGCCATGTATATTCCTCCTTGTGGTTTTAACGGATACTCCTCCCACCTTTATTGTATATTCTTAACCTTCTACTTGTACTCCCATACTTCTTGCAGTACCAGCAACCATTTTCATAGCTGATTCAACATCTGAAGCATTTAAGTCTTTCATTTTAAGTTCAGCTATCTCTCTAACTTTTTCACTAGAAATTTTAGCAACTTTAACCTTATCAGGTTCAGCTGATCCTGATTCAAGATTAGCAGCTTTTTTAATTAAAACTGAAGCTGGTGGTGTCTTAGTAATAAAAGTAAACGATCTATCTGCATATACAGTGATTACTACTGGTATAATAAGACCTGCTTGTTCAGCAGTTTTCGCGTTAAATTCTTTTGTAAATTGCATGATATTTATTCCGTGAGGCCCCAATGCAGTACCAACAGGTGGTGCAGGAGTTGCCTTTCCAGCAGGAATTTGTAATTTAACCATGCCTGCGACTTTTTTTGCCATAAGTCTTCTACCTCCTCATATCTTTGTGGTTTAGCGGGATTATCCCTCCCACTTCCTTAATTCATCTATTTTAAAAGTAAACTTTTAAAAACTACATCATTTCTATTTGATTAAAATCTAGTTCAACTAGTGTTTCTCTTCCAAACATAGAAACAAACACTTTAACCTTACCTTTTTCAAGGTTTATGTTTTCTACAGTACCCATAAAACTTTCAAACGGACCAGATATAACCTTTATTACATCTCCTAGTTTGAAGTCTATTTGAGGTACACTTTTTTCTTGAACACCAAGAGCTCTTACTTCACTTTCAGATAGTGGAACTGGTTTTGAATCAGGTCCCACAAAACCTGTAACACCCCTAATGTTTCTAATTAAATACCAAGATTCATCTGTTATATGCATTTTTACTAATACATATCCTGGGAAAAGTTTTCTTTCTTTTACAACTTCTTTACCATTCTTTTTATCTATATATTCTTCTGTAGGAACAGCTATCTCTAGTATTACATCACTCATGCCACGGTTTTCAACCATTTTTTCTAAGTTGGCACTTACCTTGTTTTCATAACTTGAATAAGTATGAACAACATACCATCTGGCATCTTCTATATTTTTTTTAGTTTCATTGTTTTCAGCCATATATTGTGAGACCTTAAAGGCCATTACCTCCTTAGTTACTTATATAAAAAGTGCAAGCAGTCTATGTATACCAATGTCTAGTAGGTAAACAATTAAAGAGATGATTCCACTTATTAGTATGACCACACCCGTATAGTTTATTAATTCTTTCTTATTCGGCCAAATTACTTTTTTCATTTCAGATTTTACACCTTTAAAGTAAGTTGACATTTTGCCCTTTTTAGCATCAGTTTGAGCTGCCATATACTTCACATCCTAACTTTGACTTATTTTGTTTCTCTATGCACTGTGTGAGCATCACAATATTTACAATATTTTTTAAGCTCAACTCTTTCAGTTGTATTCTTTTTATTCTTTTTAGAAACATAATTTCTTTGTTTACAATCAGTACATGCTAATATAATTCTATCTCTCATTTAATACACCTCCTAAAATTATATGTCAAATCTATATCAATTCCTATTATGTCTATATATAATAATATTACCTATATAAACTATCACAAATAAAAATTTATGTCAATATTTTTTATCTGCATTTCAAATTTTATAAATATAGGAGTATAAAGATTTTCCTTTCTATTTCTTTTAATCCTCTATATCTTATTCAAATTACCCAAATAAAAAAAGGAAGGAGAACCCCTCCTTTTTTTAATGTATTAACCTAATACCTTAGTTACTACTCCTGAACCTACTGTTCTTCCACCTTCACGTATTGAGAATCTTAATCCTTCTTCTATTGCGATTGGTGTTATTAGTTCTATTGTAAATTTAGCGTTATCTCCTGGCATTACCATTTCTACGCCTTCTTCTAATGCTATATCTCCTGTTACATCTGTTGTTCTAAAGTAAAACTGTGGTCTATATCCGTTGAAAAATGGAGTATGTCTTCCACCTTCTTCTTTTGATAGTACATATACTTCAGATTCGAATTTTGTGAAAGGTTCTATTGATTTAGGCTTTGCTAGTACTTGCCCTCTTTCAATTTCTTCTCTTTGTACTCCTCTTAGAAGTGCTCCGATGTTATCTCCTGCTTGTGCTTCATCTAGTAGTTTTCTAAACATTTCTACCCCTGTTACTACTACACTTCTTGGTTTTTCTGTCATTCCTACTATTTCTACATCTTCTCCAGATTTTACTACTCCTCTTTCTACTCTTCCTGTAGCTACTGTTCCTCTTCCTGTGATTGAGAATACGTCTTCTACTGGCATCAAGAATGGTTTGTCTGTATCTCTTACTGGAGCTGGGATCCACTCGTCTACTGTTTTCATTAGTTCTACGATTTTATCTCCCCATGGTCCATCTGGTTCTTCTATTGCTTTTAGTGCTGAACCTACTGTTATTGGAGTATTGTCTCCGTCAAAGTCATATTCAGATAAAAGTTCTCTTACTTCCATTTCTACTAATTCTATTAGCTCTTCATCATCTACTTGGTCTTCTTTGTTTAAGAACACTACTATTTGAGGAACTCCTACGTTTCTTGATAGTAAGATGTGTTCTCTTGTTTGTGGCATTGGACCGTCTGCTGCAGATACTACTAGGATTGCTCCATCCATTTGTGCTGCTCCTGTTATCATGTTTTTAACGTAGTCAGCGTGACCTGGACAGTCTACGTGTGCATAGTGACGAGCATCTGTTTCATATTCTACGTGTGATGTAGATATTGTGATTCCTCTTTCTCTTTCTTCTGGTGCCTTATCTATGCTTGCATAGTCCATAGATTCACCTGATCCAAATCTTTTGTTTAGTACTATTGTTATTGCTGCTGTTAGAGTTGTTTTACCATGGTCTACGTGACCTATTGTTCCTATGTTTACATGTGGTTTTGTTCTTTCAAATTTAGCTTTACCCATTTTTCTTATTCCTCCTATTAGTTTGATTATTTAAGTAAACTCATCCGCGTGTTTCTTATTTGCTAATTATTAAATCATGGAGCCCACAACCGGATTTGAACCGGTGACCCCTTGCTTACCATGCAAGTACTCTACCTACTGAGCTATGTGGGCCAGCTTCTAAGTATTTTACTATCAAAATTCTATTTTGTCAATAGATTTATAGACTTATTTTATGATTACCTCGATAAATTTTCTTTTGATTCTTTGAAGGGCATTATCAATACATTTTGTGTTTTCATTTATCTCAAAAGAGATTTCTTCGTAAGTCTTACCTTCTAAATATTGTCTGAAAACCTTAAATTCAAGTTCACTTAATATACTATTAATCTTTCTTTCCATTTTTTTAAATTCTTCACCATTTATATAAACTTCCATAGGATCCGATATTTTATTTTCTTCTATTATCTCTATTAAAGGTATCTCCGTTTCTTCCTTATATGCAGCTTTATTTAATGATATATAAGAATTTAAGGGTCCATGTTTTTTTCTAGTAGCTTTTTTTATAGCAGTAATTATTTGCCTTTTTATGCATATCTCTACAAAATAGATAAAAGGTGTAAGCTTATCTTCATTATAATCTTTAATAGCATTAAAAAGACCTATCATACCTTCTTGGATAATATCATCTTTTTCCCCACCTACTAGAAAGTAAGGTGTCGATTTAGATATTACAAATCTTTTGTACTTATTAATTAAATAGTCGAGTGCTAATGAATCACCATTCTTTGCAATTTCAACTATGTCTTCATCTTTCATGTATTCATATTTTGTTGATTTATCATTATATAGTCCAGGTGTCACAAGCATCTCTCCTATAAAACATAATCATACTTATATATAAGTATAGATACTCTTACAATAAAGGTCAAGCTTATCTTGGCTTTTTATTCCAGCCTTCCAATTTATTTAATAATTTATCATCTAATCTTCCAAGAGAATTATCATTTTTTCGATTAGAATACTTCATTTCTTTATTTACTAATCTCATTTCATTTTTTATTTCTAGTTCCAATTCTCTTGCAGATATACGAGTGCCACCACGTGATAAGACTATTTGTTGTTCTAGCCAGTCAGAAGTTGCAACTCGTATCCTTCTTATACGTCCTACTTTATCAAGTGTTCTTTCAATATAGTGGTCTGCTGTTTCATTTTCTTTTGTGAAAATAACTTTTATACCTTTATAATCAATCTTATTTCCTCTATTCTTCCTTACAAAATGAGCATCAAAGACTACAATTATTTCTATACCAGAATAGTGATGATATTCTGCCAATGTTTCAATTAGCTCTTCTCTCGCTTCCTCCAAACTAACAGCCTGTTTTTTCTTTAAATTTTCCCATGTATTTATTATGTTGTAGCCATCAACAAATAAATATTCTTTTCCTCTATTCCTTTTTCTTTTTTTCATCATTTTGCCTTACCACTTCATATATTAATATTGCAGCAGAGGTAGAGGCATTAAGAGATGATATATTTCCAAACATTGGTATCCTTATAAGTACATCACATTTTTCACTTACAATTCTAGATATTCCCTTGCCTTCATTTCCAATAACTAGTCCAACTGCTCCTGTCAGGGATTCCTTATAATAATAGTTTTTTCCTTTTAAATCTGCTCCATATATCCAAAGCCCCTTGTCTTTCAATATCTCTATAGTCTTTGAAATATTTGTAACTTCACTAACTAAGACATGGTTTACAGCACCTGCAGAAGATTTATAAACAGTTTGATTGACTCTTGCCGATCTTCTTTTAGGAATTATAACCCCATGAACTCCAGCACATTCACAAGTTCTTATTATAGCCCCTAGATTATGCGGATCTTCAATTTCATCTAAGATAACTATAAATGGATTCTCATCTAACACTTTTGCTTTTTCAAATATATCCTCTATAGTAGAATATTTAAATCCAGTTACAAGTGCAGCCACTCCTTGATGGACCTTACCTTCACTTAGTTCATCAAGTTTTGACTTATTAACTTCTTGTATTACTATGTTTTTATCTTTTGCTTTTCCCAATATTTTTTTGATAGAACCCTTACGATCACCTTTTAATACATATATCTTATCTATTTCTTTTTCTGTTTTAAGAAGTTCTAAAACCGGATTTCTTCCTATTACATATACCTCTTCCATTTATTTTAGACCTCCTTTAAATCTTTTTCTCACATTTACAATATCTCCGCATGTCATATCACCTTCAGGACAACTACCCTTTGTGCATCCTGGACCTGCATCTTTAAATAAAGCCGGATAAACCTTTTGAACTAATTTTAACATTTCTATAGCAAGTTCTCTTATCTCCCATTGAGCCCTGTTACAAGTTCTGAGTCTAAAAAAGTTCAAAAGAACTCTAGCATTCATAGTGAAAACAATTTTTGTTTCACAAGCATTAGGAAAGACATATCTAGCATCTTCTATTGCTTCTTTTTCAGCTTTACTTTTAGCTTTTTTTTCAGAAAGTCCATCTGAAATATAACGGTTTAAATGTTTTTCATATAATATATCTGTAATTTTATTATAATAATGTGTATCTTTTTCCATAGCCTCTATAAATATTTTTTTAGCCTCTTTATCATTTTTAATCTCAGGAGGTATTACATATTTAAAGTCTGAAAGTTTTACATATCTTTGTGATTGCTGTGAGTAACTTGCAATCCTATGTCTTACAAGCTGATGAGTAAGTGTCCTAGAAACACCTTCTGCACCAAATGTAAAGCTTATATGTTCAATTGGGCTTTCGTGGCCTAAATCAACTAACATGTTTAAAAAAGACTCTGTCTTTTCCTCTGTCAAACCTTCTTCTATATCCTTTATACTCGAATCTGAATAGCAAAGCTTGGCAGCAGATGCTATAAGTTTTTCTCCTTGAGGAGTGTATCTTAATAATTTTACCTTTAACATTTTTTCCTCCCTTTATATAGCTAAATTTATCTATTAATCTTCTGTAATAGCTTTAAATATTTCTTCTAGTCTTAAGTCTTGATCCGTAAGATAAAGATATCCAAATAAAGCTTCAAAGCCAGTAGCATATTTATAATCTATAAGATTTGCATTTTTAGGATTTGAATGAGATTTTGTATTTCTCCCTCTTTTTACTATAGCCTTTTCTTCTTCACTTAAAACATCTTCAAGTTTATGAACTATTTTAGACTGCGCTTCTGCTTTTACATATTTGGTAGCCTTTCTATGAAGACTATTTACCGAAAGATTTTTACCTAAAAGAAAAGTTCTTACCATAAGTTCATAACATGCATCTCCTACATATGCCAATTGGAGAGGACTCATCATTTTTACGTCCTCCCTTGTAAGTGAATTGTTAACTGCCTTAAATATATTTCTATTTTCCATTATTATACTCTCTTCCATTTGACGCCATCTTTTGCATCTTCAAGTACTATACCTTTTTCTGCTAGACTATCTCTAATTTCATCTGCTAAGTTATAATCCTTTTCTTCTCGGGCTTTATTTCTTTTTTCAATAAGTTCTAATATTTCATCTTCTAGTATTTCATCTTTTTTACTCAATATACCAAGTACAGTTGTGATCTCTATTAAATTATTTAGAGCCTTTTCCAAAACTACTTTACTAGTGTCTTTATCAAAATTGGTATTTCCATACTTTACCAAATCAAATACACTGGCTATAGCATCAGCTGTATTTAAATCATCTTCCATAGCTTTTACAAATTTGTTTTTAAATTCTTCTGTTTTTTCTAAGTGTTCATTATCCTTTTCAGAAGAATCAACTTTAGCTGATTGTAAAAAATATTCCAAATTGTTTTTACCATTATATATTCTTTCTAACCCATGTTTCATATGATCCATAACTTCTCTACTAAAATTAATAGGCGATCTATATTGAGATGATAACAAGAAAAACCTCAATACTTCTAAGTCATATTCTTTACTTATATCTTTAATAGTAAAGAAATTTCCTTCTGATTTAGACATCTTTCTATTGTCTACAGTTATCATACCATTATGTAGCCAATAGTTTGCAAAAGCTCGCTCTGACAGTGTTTCTGATTGAGCTATCTCATTTTCATGATGTGGAAATTGAAGATCTTCACCACCTGAGTGAATATCTATAGTCTCTCCTAATATAGATTTAGCCATTACAGAACATTCTATATGCCAGCCTGGTCTTCCTTTGCCCCAAGGACTTTCCCAATATGGTTCACCAGGTTTTGCTTTTTTCCAAAGTACAAAATCCATAGGATTTCTCTTTTCTTTATTTATTTCAACTCTAGATCCACTTATTAAATCTTCTATATGTTTTTTAGATAATTTCCCATAATCATTAGCTTTTTCTATATTAAAGTATACATTCCCATCTACAATATATGCCGCATCTATTTCTATAAGCTGTTCTACAAATTCCATCATTTCTTTTATATAAGAAGTTGCCCTAGGGTTTACAGTCTTATATTCATATAGATTTAGACCATTAGCATCTTCCATAAAAGCTTCTATATATCTATCCGCTATTTTTTCTACGGTAGTGCCTTCATTATTTGCTTTTGTTATCATCTTATCATCGATATCAGTAAAGTTTACTACATATTCCACATCATATCCTTGATAAATAAAAAATCTGCGGAGAGTATCAAAGACAACTAGAGGTCTAGCATTTCCTACGTGGATATAGTTATAAACTGTAGGTCCACAGTTATACATCTTTACCTTTTTTTCATTAATTGGTATAAATTCTTCTTTTTTTCTTGTTAAAGTATTATAAAGTTTCATAAATATACCTCCTATTTTTTGTTTTAAAAAAACCTTTCGTCTCTATATAGAGACGAAAGGTTTTCGTTTGTCCACTCTAATAGACTTGTAAAGCCTATTTTCTAAACTTTTAACGCAAGTTTACGTCTCTTTCTACATATCGAAAAAGAAATTCAAAGGTGCATTTTCTATTTATTAAACACTTAAAACTCTTTTCAGCTTACAGGAGTTTCTCTCTAAAAGTTTTAATAAATTTACTTTCCTTATCATAATCTATAATCTTTTATTTTAAATAGTTGTTTTCTACATAGTCTATTCTTTCTAATATGTTTTGTTTACCTAAAAGATAAATTATTTTAGCAAACTCTGGACCATGAAGACTTCCAGCTAAAGCAACCCTTGTTGGCATAAATAATTTTTTTCCTTTTATACCAGTTCTCTTTTGTATCTTTTTCATAAGAGAAGCTGCATATTCTTCATCTATCTTTTCAATAAGGCTTAATTCTTCTCTCATAGCTTCCAATATAGTAAGAGTGCCTTCATCTTTTAAAGTATCTACTGCATCAGTTTCTACCTCAACTTCATTAGTAAACATAAATTGCACCCTATCTACTATTTCATCCATGTGATGCATACCTTCTCTTACTATATCTACTAGTATTTCAAGCCATTCTCTGTTTTCTTTTACAAACTTATCATCTATAAGATTAGCTTCTTTCATATAAGGTATGCTAAGATCTGTAATTCTTTCTATAGGTTCTTCCCTTATATAATGACCATTTACCCAATCTAATTTATCTTTATCAAATATTCCACCTGTTTTAGCAACTCTTTCAAAGCTAAACTTTTCTATCATATCTTCCATAGAAAGAATTTCTTCATTGTCTTCAGGACTCCAGCCAACAAGTGCTAAGTAGTTTACAAGACCTTCTGGTAAATAACCTTTTTCTCTAAAGTCGCCTACAGCAACATCTCCCTGTCTTTTACTAAGTTTTTTTCTTTCTTTATTTAATACAGTTGGAAGATGCACGTAAGTTGGTTTTTCCCATCCCAAAACCTCGTACAAGTAGATATGTTTTGGAGTAGAAGGAAGCCATTCTTCACCTCTTACAATATGAGTTATATTCATAAGGTGATCGTCTACAACAACTGCCATATGATAAGTTGGATATCCATCTGATTTTAGTAAAACCTGATCATCAATATCATCTGTATTTATAACTATATCTCCTCTTACTAGATCATGGAATTTTATGTCCTTATTTTTGGGAAACTTTAATCTAACAACATATTCTTCCCCATTTTCAATTCTTTCTTTAGCTTCTTCCAATGTAACATTTCTACAAAAACCATCGTATTTTGGAACAAGTCCTTTTATTTTTTGTTCTTCTCTTACACTATCAAGTCTCTCCTTGGAACAAAAGCAATAATAAGCATCACCTTGTTCTATAAGTTTATCGACATATTTTTTATATATATCCAATCTTTTAGATTGTATATATGGTCCGTATTCTCCTTTTTCTACTATCTTGCCATCTTCTATAAATACGCCTTCATCATATTCAATTCCTGACCATTCAAGTGCATTTATAAGGTTTTCAATTGCACCTTCTACATATCTAGTTTGGTCTGTATCTTCTATCCTTAAAATAAATTTCCCATTATTATGTTTTGTAAACAAGTGATTATAAAGAGCCGTTCTCAATCCACCAATATGCAAATAACCTGTAGGACTAGGAGCAAATCTCAATCTAAACTCTCCCACAATTCCACCTCCGCAATTTTCTTATCTTTTTAATCTTTTATTATTCATATTATATATTAAATCTATCTATATTTCAACAAAGCTTTACAGACTAGTAGGCAATTCATTTCTCTTAAATTCTTCCCCTATTTTTTCAAAAAGATCGTCAACACTTACATCTTCTTTTTCTCCTATTTCTCTAAGGGAATATTCAACCTTATTTTCTACTGCTCCCTTTCCTACTACAATCCTAATAGGTATGCCTATCAGGTCTCTATCATTAAACTTTACTCCAGCCCTTTCTTTTCTATCATCTAATAAAACTTCTACACCATTTTGTGTAAGCTTATTATATATTTCATTAGAAAGGCTCATTTGTTCCTCGTTCTTAGTATTTATAACTGTTATTATTACCTCATACGGCGCTACATTTAAAGGCCAAATTATGCCATTTTCATCATGCGACTGTTCTATTATAGCAGCTACAGTTCTAGTAACACCTATTCCATAAGAACCCATTACAAAGTGTTGTTCCTTACCATTTTTATCTAGATATTTTGCTCCTAACCCTTCAGAATATTTTGTGCCAAGTTGGAATATATTCCCTACTTCGATACCTCTTGCCAGTTGAAGTTTTTCATCACATTCTGGACATATATCTCCTTCTCTTACCATCAGTAAGTCTTCTACAACTTCACCTTCAAAATCCCTTCCATAGTTCGTACCTTTTAGGTGGACATCTGTTTCATTCCCTCCAACTATAAGGTTTTTTATCTTTGTGATTCTTGAGTCCACAAGAAGTCTTGTTCCCTCTTTTAATCCTACTGGACCTGTAAATCCTTTATTAGCCCCTGTAATTTCAAAAATTGTATCATCATCTGCCATTTCAACATCATGAGATCCAACTCCTAAATAGTTTTCTAACTTTACTTCATTGAGCTCCCTATCTCCAGGTATTAGAACAACAATAGGTTCTTCTTTAACAGATACAACTATTGCCTTTCCAAATGAAGATTTATCCATCCCGAAAAAGTCCTCTAATCCTTCTATAGTTGTAACATTCTTTGTTTCAACTTTTTCTAAAGCTAGTTCATCACTTTCTTTTTTTATATTATATACAACTGTAGCTTTTTCATCCGTAGCAGCATAATCACAATTATCACAATACGCCATAAAGCCTTCTCCAGCTTCACTAGTTGCCATAAACTCGTGTGATACTTTACCACCCATTGCACCTGTATCTCCTTGTACAACCTTATATTGAAGGTTTAAACGTGTAAATACACTATCATAAGCCTTCCACATCACATTATAAGCTTCAACCATAGCTTCATCATCAACATCAAAGCTATAGGCATCCTTCATGATAAATTCTCTCCCCCTCATAAGTCCAAATCTAGGTCTTTTTTCATCACGATATTTTGTTTGTATCTGATATAAATTTAATGGAAGTTGTTTATATGATTTTATTTCATTTTTTATTAAATTTGTAAAATATTCCTCATGGGTTGGTCCGAGGCAAAATTCTCTATCATTTCTATCTTTA
>NZ_JBQDAA010000004.1:23974-37435 GCF_052089545.1 Tissierella sp.
ACCAAAATTTGCCCATCTTCCTGTTGCTTCCCAAAGCTCTCTCGGTTGAACAGCAGACATCAATAGTTCCTGTGATCCTGCTCTGTCCATTTCTTCTCTTACTATCTGTTCTACTTTTCTAATAACCCTATATCCTAGCGGTAAATATGAATATATACCACTAACAAGCCTTCTTATCATCCCTGCTCTTAAAAGAAGCTTATGACTTACAATCTCTGCCTCCGAAGGATCTTCTTTTAAAGTTGGCATATACATCTTTGACATTTTCATTTTAAAAACCTCCTTAAATATAAAAAGCCTTTCATCTCTATCTATAGAGACGAAAGGCTGAATCTTCCGCGGTACCACTCTAATAAACCTTAAGTCAAAACTATAGGTTCACTTTAAAAGCTTTTAACGTAGGCAATCCGTTTAGAATTTCTTCTAAAAGTTCCAGAGTAGGTTCTTTATTAAGAGGGTAGAAACCTTTCACCAATAGTTTCTTCTCTTTTATCCATTAATAAATACTATTCTCTTTCACAACTTATACCATATATTAATCTATTACATCTTTCTTGTCAACCTAAAGACTTTCAAGGAGACACACACTATAAGAAGATATACCTTCTTTTCTTCCTACAAAACCTAATTTTTCTGTAGTAGTAGCCTTTATATTTATATCTTCAAGGGAACATCCTAATATATTTGCTATGTTTTTTCTCATTTCTTCAATAAAAGGAGAAAGTTTAGGTGACTGAGCCGCTATAGTTGCATCAATATTTCCTATCTTATAATTTTTAATATCCATAGCCTTTTTGACATTTTCCAAAAGAATAAGGCTTGATATATCCTTATACTTTGGATCTGTATCCGGAAAATGAGCTCCTATATCTCCAAGTGCAAGTGCACCTAATATACTATCCATAATACTATGAACTAATACATCAGCATCAGAATGACCGAGGAGGCCTTTTTCATGATCTATACAAACTCCACCTATTATAAGTTCTCTTCCTTCGACTAGTTCATGTACATCATAACCAAATCCAATTCTCACTTTATCACTCACCTTATCTTTATATAGTTTTTTTCTTGGACTTTAAATTATCATCAACTTTTAATAAAGATTCTGCAATAATTAAATCTTCTGGTGTTGTTATCTTTATATTATCATAGTTACCCATTATCATTTTAACTTCATATCCCGCTTTTTCAACAATGGAACTGTCATCTGTCCCCACTATTCCTTCATTAATTGCATATTCATATCCTTTTTGAAGAATACTTTTCCAAAAACATTGAGGCGTTTGTGCTGCCCAAAGCATACTTCTTTTAGGAGTGTGATGTACATTATCTATATCATCTACTACTTTTATAGTATCCTTGACAGGTACCCCTACAACACAAACATCATGTTCTATCACACCTTTTATGCCATCAATTATATTTTCTTTCCTTACAAATGGTCTAGCTCCATCATGAGTTAAGACTATATCACATTTTTCATCAAGAGCTAATATTCCATTATATATAGAATCTTGTCTTTCTTTTCCGCCCTTTATAATCTTTGTTATCTTTTTAAATCCATATTTTTTTACAATTTCTTTCCTACAATATTCCACTTCTTCTTCTTTAGCAATAAGTATTATTTCATCTATATATGAAGATTCTTCAAACTTATTTAAAGTATGAACTAAAATAGGTTCATTATCTATGTTTATAAACTGCTTATTTATTTTACTTCCCATTCTATTACTCATACCAGCAGCAGCTACTATCACTGAGACATAGTAATCTTTATACATTTTTTCACCTCTATTTATTATATGAGTTATTTTCTTTTTTAATTATATCATATTATTTATAAAAAGGTAAAACTAAAAAAGAAAAGCCCTATAGAATGAATCGATATCGATTCATTCTATAGGGCTTTTAAATCTTAAACAGCTTTATCAGTCATACTTTTTGGTTTAGCAAATATCATTTTACCAGCAGATGTTTGAAGTACAGATGTAACTATAACTTCAATACTTTGCCCTATATGTTTTTTACCAGATTCCACTACTATCATGGTACCATCATCTAGATAAGCTAAACCTTGATCCATTTCTTTACCAGCTTTTACTACATGTACCATCATTTCTTCACCAGGCAGTACTACCGGTTTTACTGCATTTGCAAGTTCATTTATATTTAAAACTTCTATCCCTTGTACTTCAGCTACTTTGTTTAAATTGTAGTCATTTGTAATTATCTTTCCATCCATAAGCTGAGTAAGCTTTAAAAGCTTTGAATCAACTTCTTTGGTATCTTCAAATTTTTTATCATGAATTATAATTTCAATATCTATTTCTTTTTGTATTTTATTTAAAACATCAAGTCCTCGTCTTCCACGATTTCTCTTTAACCCATCTGATGAATCAGCTATATGTTGTAATTCATGCAATACAAATTCTGGTATTACAAGGGGTCCTTCTATAAATCCAGTAGTACATACATCTAAGATTCTTCCATCTATTACTACACTTGTATCCAGTATCTTTGGAGAAGAATTATATCCTTCTTTTAATTTTTGTTTTGTTTGTATTCTTGAAGCTCCTATATCTTTTATAGCATTAGAAAGATCATCTTTTTTCTTAGTTGCAATTTTAACACCTAAGTAACCAAATAGTCCAAATAAAATTACAGAACCTACAAATCCAAAATATCCAATATTAAGATTTTCTAAAGGTTTACTTAAAAAGAATGCAATTATAAGTCCAATTATGAGTCCAAATGATCCAGTCGCTATATCATATGCTGGCACATTTTGAAGTTCTTCTTCTATTCTTTGAGCCAGTTTTTTACCCAACTTTATAATAGTTGGTGATAATAGATAAAATATAATACCAAAAAACAGGGCAACTCCTAGGTTTATTGTAAGTCCTAGCCATCCAGTATTAGGTAGTATTATAAGTTCTGACACTTTAACTATAGCTAGAAGACCATATCCTAAGAGCGCCCCCATTATACCTATAGAAATCTTTATTATTTTTTCAATCATTGTCTCACCTCCTAATATAGGATTATTACCATTAAATAAAAATATATAACCTAAAGTTACATATTTTTATTTTTCCTTTAAGACTTCTTCTTTTTCTTTTGATTCATCTTCCAAGTCTTCTTCATCTAACTCTGTGTTAAATTCAACAGATTCTGCTACAAGTTTTTCTACTTCTTCTACTGTAAGTTCATAAACTAAAACTATTTCAGATATCAGCATCTGTTTAGCATCATTTAACATTTTTCTTTCTCCTGTAGAAAGACCTTTTTCATTATCTAAAAGCATAAGATTTCTAACAACAGCAGCAATCTCATGTATGTCACCTGATTTTATCTTATCCATATTTAATCTAAATCTTCTATTCCAATTTTGAGGCATTTTACTCTTATCGCCTTCTAATATTGTTATTACTTCTTCCATTTCTTTTTTACTTACGATTTCTCTAACTCCAACTTCTTCCATATTATCTATAGGTATCATAACCTTCATCTCACCTATAGGCATTTTCATAATAAAATACTTTCTTTCTTCACCTAATATTTCTTTGAGTTCTATATTTTCTATAGTACCAGCTCCATGCATTGGATAAACAATTCTATCGCCAATTTCGAACATATTACCTTCCTCCCTAAAAAATAGTCTCCTTAATTATATACTATTTACTAGCATTTGTAAAGCTTGCATTCTATCATAAAACGATTAAATATGTCAACTTATTTATTTAAAATATATTTTTGTAATTATTTGACAACTACTTGTCCTTAAAAGTATAATGATATTATACAAATAAAGCACCTAAGGAGGATATCATGGACAAAAATATTGAAACAACAAAAACAAGTGAAGTTTGTACTGATTTTCAAGACACTATTTCTAAAGTATTGGTTAGACATAAAAGCATTTTAGATATTATGTCTAAAATGGATGAATACAATGCTCGTATTAATAGAGCAGTAGTGAAATCAGTAACTAATTGTGGTTGTATATCTATAGATGCTAAAAGACAAGATTTTAGTGGCGAGTCATATAAAGATCTTCCAAATAAATTAGATAATCACTTAAAAGGAGAAATATGTGAACAGTGTAAAGAAGTTCTAGATTTAGAAATGGGAAATTATCTTTTTTATATAACAGCACTCTGCGATACAGTAGGATTAAATTTAAATGAAGTTATAACACATGAATATGAAAGAAATAAAACACTAGGTCTATTCAATTTGAGATAAGCTAAAGAAATTAGCTTATCTTTTTTATTTTCTTATCTTTTTTTAAATGTATGTGAAATAACTTCTTTTAAAATACTACACTCTATAATCTCTAAATTTTTAAATTTACCTATTTGCCCGCTACCTTTAGCTATATATGCTCTTTTAAAGCCCATCCTATCTATTTCTTTAAGCCTCACCTGCAAAGAAGGAACCCTTTTAAGTTCCCCAGTAAGACCTACATCTGATATAAAAACCGTATCACTTGGAATACCCTTTTGAAATATAGATGATGCTATACTCATTATAACTGCTAGATTTGAAGCTTGTTCTTTTAAAGATATTCCACCTGTTGTCTTTATAACAACATTTTTATCATATAATTTTATATCTCCTCTTTGTTCTAATATTGAAATCAATGTATTTAGTTGTTCTTTTCTCATAGACTCTCCAATCCTTGAAGGATAAGGAGTAAAGGAAGGTGAAACTAGTGATTCTATCTCAAGTATAATAGGCCTTGTCCCTTCTCTTACCACAGTTAATGCACTACCTGAAATCATTGAATCATTTTCTCTTTGTGTCATGAAATATTCTGAAGGATTATCTATTGATACCATACCTTTTTCACCCATATTAAAAAATCCCATTTCACCAGTAGAACCATATCTATTTTTAGTAGTTAAAAGTGTCCTAAGTTCTTCTCCACTTTCACCATCTATTATTAAAACTGTATCCACTAAATGTTCCAATGCCCTTACTCCTGCAAGTTCATCAGCTTTAGTCATTTGACCTACTAAAAATACAGCCCTTGGTCTTTTCACATTTTTAGCTCTTTTAACAAGCTGATAAGCACATTCCATGGTTTGGGTAGGTGATCCTGCACGTGATCCCGGAAAAGCATCTAATGTAAATGTTTGAATACTGTCTACTATAATAATATCTGGATCAATTGTTTCTACTGTATCTAAAATATTATCTAGACTATTATCAGAAACTACCCATACATCGGAGTTTATCTTTTTAAGTATTCTATCTGCGCGGGCCTTAATTTGCGACTCAGACTCTTCTCCCGACGCATATAAAACCTTAAAGCCTAAATTTGCCAGATCATCTGTTACTTGAAGTAGTAAGGTAGATTTACCAGCTCCAGGCTTGGCTGAAAGAATGGTTACAGAATCCTTTATAATTCCGCCACCCATAACTCTATTAAACTCTCCTATACTAGTTACTATCCTATCACTGTTTGATATCTTTATCTCATTTAATCTTTTTATGTCTTCTTTTTTTCTACTTTGCCTTTTACTGGATTTCCCCTTAGAGGACACTACCTGTGTTTCTTCCATAGTATTCCAGCTGTTACATTCTGGACATTTTCCCATATATCCTATTGATTCATATTCACAGTTATTACACACATATATAGTCTTTTTTTTCATAAATATCCACCTTACTGTTAAAAAAGGCCCTTACAGGCCTTTTTCAAATTTTAATTTTCCATCTTCAGTTTTTATTATTATATTATCTTCCTTAGATAGATTCCCCTTTAGCATCTCTTCTGCTAATTGATCTTCTATCATCTTTCTTATAGTTCTTTCAAGTGGTCTTGCCCCATATATAGGATCAAAACCTTCCTTACTTATTTCTTCTTTTGTTTCTTCACTAACACTTATATTTATATCTAGTTTCTTCATTCTTTTTTCTAAATCATCAACCATTATATCTACTATTTGTTTTACTTGGTCCTCTTCCAAAGAATGGAAAACTATAATTTCATCAAGTCTATTTAAAAACTCTGGTCTAAATGTCTTGCGAAGTTCTTCTGTTATTGTTTCTTTCATTTTTTCATACTCTTCTTTGTTTTCATCTGTTTCTGTTGAAAATCCGAGTACGTTTTGCTTTTTAATAGAGTTTGCTCCAACATTTGATGTCATAATTATAACTGTATTTTTAAAGTCTACAGTTCTTCCTTTAGAATCTGTCAGCCTACCATCATCTAATATTTGGAGTAACATATTAAATACATCTGGATGTGCTTTTTCTATCTCGTCAAACAGCAGAACTGAATAAGGCTTACTTCTTACAGCATCAGTTAGCTGTCCACCTTCATCATAGCCTACATATCCTGGAGGTGATCCTACAAGTCTTGATACAGTATGTTTTTCCATATACTCACTCATATCAATCCTTATCATAGCATCTTCATCTCCAAACAGTGTTTCTGAAAGTGACTTTGCAAGATATGTTTTACCTACTCCAGTAGGTCCTACAAATATAAAACTACCAACTGGTTTGTTAGGATCTTTTAGTCCTACCCTAGCTCTTCTAACAGAGTTTGATATAGCCTTTACTGCTTGAGATTGACCAATGACCTTTTTATGAAGCGTTTCTTCTAAGTTTAACAATCTTTCTGATTCTTCCGTTGTCATCCTCTTAACAGGTACACCAGTCCAATCTGAAACAACATTTGCTATTTCTTCATATCCTACTACCATATTAGATGTTTGCTTTTTACGTTTCCAAGTTGATTTATAACTTTCAAGTTCTTCCTTAATGTTTTTTTCTTCATCTCTTATACTTGCAGCCTTTTCATAATTTTGAGTGTTTATAGCTTCTTCTTTTTCTTGCTGAAGTTCCTCTAGCCTAGTTTCGAGTTCTTTTAATTCATCAGGCGCTACATAGTTTCTTACTCTTATCATAGAAGCTGCTTCATCTATTAAATCAATAGCCTTATCAGGTAAAAATCTATCTGTTATATATCTAGAAGATAATTCTGTTGCAGCCTTTATAGCATCGTCAGTAATTTTAACACGATGGTGGGCTTCATATTTATCTCTTAATCCTTCTAGTATTTTTATAGTATCTTCTTCATTAGGTTGTTCAACTACTATAGGTTGAAGACGTCTTTCAAAGGCAGCATCTTTTTCTATATGCTTTCTGTATTCATCTATAGTTGTTGCACCTATCATTTGAAGTTCTCCTCTTGCAAGAACTGGCTTTAATATATTTGATGCATCTACAGATCCTTCTGCAGCTCCTGCTCCTACTATAGTATGAAGCTCATCTATAAAAAGTATAGTATTTTCTGCTGCTATAAGTTCTTCCATTACTTTTTTAAGTCTTTCTTCAAACTCACCCCTATATTTTGCACCAGCTATCATTCCAGGTAGATCTAAAGATACTATTTTTTTATTCTTTATTATTTCAGGTGCCTTTCCTTCATATATTCTTTGGGCGAGTCCCTCTGCTATAGCAGTTTTACCAACACCCGGTTCTCCAATTAATACTGGATTGTTTTTTGTTCTTCTACTTAAGATTTGAATTACTCTTTCTATTTCCTTGCTTCTTCCTATGACCGGATCTATTCTACCATCCTCTGCCATCTTATTTAAATCTATACTATATTTACCTAAGTTTGTTTGTTTTCCTTTTTGAGCTCTCCCACCTTGAGACATTTGCTTATTTGTTTCAGATGTTATCATACTCACAACTTTTTCACCTAGTTTTTTTACATCTACCTCTAGTCTTTTAAGAACTACTATGGCTACTCCTTCACCTTCTGCCAGGAGTCCAAGTAGTATATGTTCTGTTCCTACATAGTTATGACCTAAGTTTCTAGCTTGTAAAAAACTAAGTTCAAATATCCTCTTAGTTCTAGGAGTAAATCCTAGTATATCTTCATCTTCATTACCAGTACCTATAGCTTTTTGTACTTCCTTTCTTGCATTTTCTATATTTACTCCTACTTCTTTTAAAGAAACTGCTGCTACACCATTTGCTTCAGCTATAAGACCTAATAATAAGTGTTCTGTACCTACATAATTATGTTTCATTTTTTTGGCTTCTTCTTGCGCTAATAAAATAGCTTTTTGAGCCCTTTCTGTAAACCTACCAAACATTGCCATTTTATTCCTCCGTTCTTGAAATAAGTTTTCTTATCATAGACGCTCTTTCAATATCTCTTTCTTTGCTATTCATTTCTCTATTTAATTTCTTTTGGATATTTGCACTCTGTATATCTATCATTAACTTGATTACGTCAAGTGATTCATCTTTTTCTAATATATTCATAGTTTCACCCATTCTTATATTAGAAAGATGTTCCATAGCTTCCCTTGAACTTAGGATTCTACTATGTTTTAAAACACCTAGTGATCTATACACTTTGTTTTCCATTTCTATAAGTCTTCTATCTATTAAATACTTTCTTGTATTTCTTTCCCTTGTCAATATTTGTTGAATAACCTTATCTAATTTATTTATTATTTCTTCTTCTGAATCCCCCAAGGTTACTTGATTGGAAATTTGATATAAAAATCCTAATGCTTCAGACCCTTCTCCATAAAGTCCTCTTGCTGTAAGCCCAATTTTTCTCAAACCCTCAACTACTACACTTAAACTTCCTGTCATAGAAACACAAGGTAAGTGGAGCATAACAGACGCTCTTAAACCTGTCCCTACATTTGTTGGGCATGCTGTTAAATAACCCAAGTCAATATCATATGCATATCTTAAATGCTCTTCTAGTTTATCGTCTATAGAGGAACATATCTCCCATCCTCTACTCAAATTAAGACCTGGAAGAAGAGTTTGAATTCTTATATGGTCTTCTTCATTTATCATAATAGTAGCTTTTTCATCTTCTCTCAATAAAAAACTACTCATGTTTTCATTTTTCAATATACTTGGACTTATTAAATGATCTTCTACAAAAACTTTTTGTTCAGTTTTATTTAGTTCCTTAAGTTTTATAAATTTATAATCCAATGTATCATCATCTTCTATTATATTTAAAACATCATTAGTCAAATTATCAGATTCTTCTATACTCATATATTCAGGAAATTTATATTTAGAAAGGTTTCTAGCTACTCTAACTCTGGTACTTATAACAATGTCTCTTTCTTCGCCAATTCCATCTAACCATCTAGCCACAAACCTCACTCCTTTATATCTTCTAATTTTATGCTTATATCCTTTAATTTATCCCTTAAGATAGCAGCTTTCTCAAATCTTTCTTCTTTTATAGATTCTTCTAATTCTCTTTTAAGATCATCTTTTTCTCTTTTTAAAAGTATATCTTGACTTGAGTGCTTTGGAATCTTTCCACTATGATGATTGTGTCCATGAAGTCCTTTTATTAAAGAATTTAACTTATTCTTAAAAGTAAGATAACACTCATCACATCCAAATCTACCTTCGTTTTTAAATTGACTATAAGTTTGACCACATTTTTCACATCTAAGTTCAGCTTCTTTAACATCTTTTACAGGTTCATCTATAAGTCCTGTAAAAAACTTATTCATAGAAAAATGGTTATCAAAATCAAAATCAAAGTCATAATCATTTGCTGCACAAGTTTCACACATGTGCTTTTCTTCTATCTTTCCATTATATATTTTAGTAAAATGAAACTTTGCTTCATTTTCACCACAAGATTCACATTTCAAATCTATCGCCCCCTACTTAGCTAAAATAAGAAGAATATTTCTTAATATCCTTGCTCTAAGCTTATTTGCAGATTCTGCACTTCCTGAAATTGACCTATCACCTACAGCAGCTTTTATTATTTCTTCTTCTCTCTTTTCTAAAAAACCCTCTTCTCTAAGTCCTTCTATAATATGATATGCTTTTGACTTAGTTATAGATTTTCCAATAGTCTCCATTATAGTTTCATTTAGATCAGAATATTTTTCTATTTTAACCTTTATAAGTCTTATATACCCTCCTCCACCTCTTCTACTCTCAATATAATAACCTTTATATGGAGTGAACCTTGTGGATAGGACGTAATTTATCTGTGAAGGAGAACATTCAAACTGCTCAGCCATTTCATTCCTTTGTATTTCTATTGTACCCGTATTAGATTTTTCTAAAAGTTCCCTAATAAAAACTTCTATTATATTACTTAATCCTGTCACGCAATCACCTCTTTGACTTTGACTATCTTTGTCCTTTGATTTCTAAAAAAAGAAACCATCTATAGTAGCCACCATTTTCTTTTATACTTTATATAGTTATATCTATGTACTAATATATCATTTCTTTATGCTTTTGTAAAGTTAAAAGATAACTACAATTTTAATTATAGTCATCTTTTCTACCATTATCCTTTATTTTTTCTTTTTATAAAGCCCTGTACCAATTACTAACATTATATTTTATTCGTTACTTTTTACATTGCAATAAAAATAGCGAAACTTTTAAAAGTTTCGCTATTTAAACACAAACCATATCACTATCTTTTTATACGTCTGTCTCTTAAAATATAAGCTATTCCTAAAAGGATTATCATAAATCCTATAGGTATTAACAAGTTAATATCTGTACCTGTTCGTACAAGCCTGCTTTCCACTATCTTATCTGGTTTTTTAGGACCAGTTGGGTCTGTCGGACCTTTTGGACCCAGTGGTTCTTCTGGCTCTTCTGGTTCTTCTGGTTCTTCTGGCTCTTCTGGTTCTTCTGGCTCTTCTGGTTCTTCTGGTTCTTCTGGTTCTTCTGGTTCCTCTGGTTCCTCTGGTTCTTCTGGTTCCTCTGGTTCCTCTGGTTCTTCTGGTTCCTCTGGTTCCTCTGGTTCTTCTGGTTCTTCTGGTTCTTCTGGTTCTTCTGGTTCTTCCGGGTCTTCCGGGTCTACTGGATCTGGTGGAGTAGGTCTATATCTATCTACAGTCACCGTGTCCTGATCCGTTATTTTATCCTCACCGAAGGTTCCAGTTACTATTGCTATATTTGTTACCTTTCTTGCACTCATATCTTCTTGGGTTACTTTATATACTGCTGTTACAGTAAATGTTTCGCCTGGTGCTAATGAGTACGGTATCCCACTTAAATCTATATCCTTATCTTCTACTTTGTCATCTTCTAATGTGAATGGTCCATTTATTGTTACATTTCCTGTGTTTGTTACCTTGTAAGTGTAAGTGATTTCTTCGCCTACATTTGTAAATCTTGTTTTGTTTGCTGATTTGTCGACTGTAAGCTCTGGATTTTGTGCTTCTGGATTTACTGGTACCGTCACTGTGTCTTCCCCAGATGGACCTTCTCCTTCTCCACTAGTTACAGTTACTAGATTTGTTACAAATCCTACATCCATATCAGCTTGAGTTACTTCATACACTGCCGTTACAGTAAATGTTTCGCCTGGTGCTAATGAAGTTTGCTCTTCATCAACATCTATATTTCCTATTTTGTCATCAACTATTGTGAATGGTCCACTTATTGTTACATTACCTGCATTAGTTATAACGTAAGTGTAAGTGATCTCTTCGCCTATCTCTGAGAATTCTCCTTTGTCTGCTGATTTCTTAACCGTAAGCTCTGGATTTTGATCTGCATTTACTGTTACTGTATCTTCATTTGAAGTTGTATCTCCAAATGTTGCAGAAGCAATATTTGTTATACTTCCTGCATCTATATCTGCTTGTGTTACTGTGTGTGTTGCTGTTACTTCTTTACTCTCTCCTACTGCTAATGGTCCTGCTATATCAGCAACTGTTAATTTATCATCACTTATTACAAATGGTCCTGCTAGTGTTATATTTCCTGTGTTTGTTACTTCATAAGTGTAAGTTATTAAATCTCCTACTGATGAGTAAGTTTCAACATTAGCTGTCTTTTCTATTTCTAATCCTGCTGTTTGTGTTAATGGGGTTTCTTCTTTTGTCTCTTCATCATTTACTAGTACTGTGTTCAATACTTCTCCTGCGTCTATATATGCTTGTGTGATATCATAGTCTTGTGTGTGAGTCCAAGTTTCTCCTACTTCTATCTCAGCTACTGTTATTTCTAAGTCTAACAATTCATCTATTACAACTACATTTGTTAGAGTTACATTTCCAGTGTTTTTAACTGTGATTGTATAGTTGATTTTGTCTCCTACATTTACCTTTTCATCTTCATTTGTATCTTCATATTCTCCAACTTTTGTTACTTCCATTAATGGATTTTGATTTGCATTTACTGTTACTATATCTTCGTTTGAAATTGTATCTCCAAATCTTGCAGAAGCATTATTTGTTATGCTTCCTTTGTCTATATCTGCTTGTGTTACTGTGTGTGTTGCTGTTACTGTTTTACTTTCCCCTGGTGCTAATGGTCCTTCTATATCAGCAACTGTTAATTTGTTATCACTTATCTTAAATGGTCCTGCCAGTATTATACTTCCTGTGTTTGTTACTTTATAAGAGTAAGTGATTAAATCTCCTACTGCTGAGTAAGTTGTAACGTCAGATGTTTTTTCTATTTCTAGACCTGGTGATCCAACAAATGTGTTAATTACTGTTTTTCCACCATTTTTATCTATTGTCTTTTCATAATTTGGAGGAACTGTTTCTTATTCAATATATTAAATTTATTTTTCTCCATAAGAACTATATTCCTGCATTTGAGTCCAAGTATAGGTCCAAGCTGTTGTTTCATCAGTTCCATTTAAAGATTTAGTTTTCACTAATTCGGTTGTAGTTGATTCTTTTCCTTCTACATATCTTTTAAGTTGTAATTTTATAGGTGGTTTTGGTCCACCAAACCATTTTTTAGTTCCAGTTATATTGGTTTTGTCTACCGTCACTGCCATGTATCCACCTACATCATGCCCATCACCAATACCTTTAACAAAGAATTGTAGCTGACCATCTATTGGTATCGGTAAATCAGATAATACGAACTTAAAAACTGTCCAATAGTTATCTTTGCCTGACCCTTGTAAATCACTTGGTATATAAGGTTTTCCATCTACATTTATATTCACTAATGGATTATACTCATCTCTTGATGTGTTTTTAACACCACCATCATCCTTTTCCATACCACCAAGTTTCATATAATCTAATTTATGAGTCGATTTAACTGCAGCATATAAAGTTCCACCGTTCACCCATACAAGTACTGGTACTGTATGATTATTAATAGAATTTCCAGTTAATTCTGTTGGAACAACTATACTATTTGAATCTGAAGTATATATTCCTATAGTTCCTATTGCCATCGGCATTATTGATGGTAAGTCTTGTTCGGATTCCTCAATTAAATCTTCTAAGTCTTCCTCATCCTTTTGAAGTTGTTCCTCTTCTGATTTATCTGGTCTTTCTTTTTTAAGCTCTTCTTTAAGTTCGCCTACTTCTTGTTCATCTAGTTCAATTACTTCCACTTTATCTTCTGACTCTTCTTCATCTTCTGACTCAGCTTTATCTTCTGACTCAGCTTTATCTTCTGATTCTGCTTTATCTTCTGATTCTGCTT
>NZ_JBQDAA010000005.1:0-11346 GCF_052089545.1 Tissierella sp.
AAACTAGAAGCTTTAATATCTAAAGATGTTAAAAGTGCTCTTCTTTGTATGAGTGCAGGTATAGTAGACCCCTTTAATTATACTTATGCTATGATGGAAAATGCTATAGAAAACGGAGTAGAGTTAAAAGTTCAAAAAGAAGTTTTAGACTTAGAAAAAGAAAAGACAGCTATAAAGGTAAAAACTAATAAGGGTGATTATTATAGTAAGTTTGTCATAAATGCTGCTGGCTTAAACTCAGATAAGGTATCTAATATGGCAGGAGATTTTGACTTTACTATTATACCTACAAAAGGCGTATATAGACTTTTAAGAAAAGATAAGGATTTTAAACTAGGAAAGGTTTTATTTCAAACACCGACTGAAAATGGAAAAGGTGTCCTAGTTACTTCAACCTATGAAGGAAATACTATGGTTGGACCAACTAGTGAAATGATAAAAGAACTTGTGGATCCAAGCGCTAGAGAAGAGTCTCTAGAGACAATTGATAGGCTTGGAAAAAAGTCAGTAACAAATCTTGACCTAGGTAAAACTATAAGAATTTTTACAGGCATAAGAGCTAAACCAGATAAGGGGGATTTTTGTATCTATCCTTCAAAAAACATGGAAGGTGTTATACATGTAGGAGGGATAGAGTCACCAGGACTTTCATCTGCTCCAGCCATAGCCAAGTATGTAAAAGATATACTAAAAGATATAGGTCTAAAACTTGAAAGAAAAAAAGACTTTAATCCAAACAGAAAAAGAATACCAAGACTAGCAAAACTTGAAGAAGAAAAAAGAAAGAAACTTATAGAAAAAAACCCCAAATACGAGGAAAAAGTTTGTTTATGTGAAAGTGTTTCAGAAGAGGAGATAGTCCAAGCAATAGATAGGGGAGCAGTAACTGTTGATGGAGTTAAAAGAAGGGGAAGGGCAGGCATGGGATTTTGCCAGGGAAGAAGATGTAGACCCAAAGTCAAAGAACTTTTAGCTAGGGAACTAGACATAGATAAAGATGATATAAAAGAAGAAATGCATGGAAGAGAATTAGTAGAAAAGTATTCAAAATAAAAACTATATCATTATTTAAAGGATAGTTTAAGCCTTTTTATATACTTTATAAGCTTTAAGGGTATAAATAAGATGAGGTGGAGCAAATGAACGATAATAGTGAAAAAATTAAAAAAAGATATAATAGGGTATCTAGGGTATATGATTTTTTAGAAAAACCTATGGAAATGATGACAAGTGATAAATGGAGAGATAGATTAATTGAAGAAATAGAAGGACAAAAGGTCCTTGAAGTAGGGGTAGGTACAGGTAAAAACCTCTTAAACTACCCAGACACCCTAGATATAACGGGTATAGATTTTTCAGAAAATATGTTAGAAAAAGCCAAAGAAAAAATTGGTCATAAGGAAAATATAAAGTTAATAGAAATGGATGCTCAAAAGATGGATTTTGAAGACAATACCTTTGACACAGTTCTTACATCCTGCGTATTTTGCTCAGTCCCTGATCCTGTTGAAGGATTTAAAGAAGTTAGAAGAGTTTGTAAAGAAGATGGGAAGATAGTAATGCTAGAACATATGAGAAGCAATAAAAAGGTAATAGGAAAATTTATGGATATAGTTAACTTTATCCCACTGAATATTTGGGGAGCAAATATCAATAGAAAAACTATAAAAAACTTAAAAAAGGCTGGATTTAAAGAAGAAGATATAAAAGCAGAAAAGGTCTGGAGCGATATAGTAAAATTTATAGTAATAAGAAATAAAAAGTAAGATATTGAATAATTTTAAATTGCCACTTAAAAATATAATAAACTTAATAAGAACTGCTAAACTTCTATTTGAAATAGAAGTTTAGCAGTTCTTTAGATATAAGGATAAGATAAATAATCTTGTATCCTAATCCTTCACCTGAAATATCATTAGACTTTACAACTATACCTTGTGGAATAGCCTTTTCTAAACCGTTCATCCTTGCATCTATATCCACCTTGTAAGCTTCCATTAAATGATTGCACATGTTCTTTGTACCCTTAGGACCGTAAATTTGAAGAGCTTCATCTCTTTCAAGAACCCATGGAGTAAGTATTAAATCTGGAAGTCCTGCCGTATGGTCTGAATGCAAATGAGTTAAAGAAGCCCTCTTTAAATTGCTTGCTTCTAAAGCCTTAACACCCATCCTATTAGCAGCTTCTGCCCTTCTGACTAGTCCAATGCCAGCATCTACTATATATGAGTTTTCGCCTACTATAACTACAAGTGAGGGACCTGATCTTTCTGGTATAGGATTAGGAGTCCCAGTTCCAAGCATAACAACTTTCATTTCATCTTGTATTTTCATAAAAAAATCCTCCTTAAAGCCTAAAAGTGTAAAAAATAAGAAAAAAAGCTATAAAATAAAAAAGACTATAAAATAAAAAAGCTATAAAATAAAATAAGGCTAAATACTTAAAATCTATTGATTACTTCCGATAAAATATTGAATGGAGAATTATAATATTGAAAAATATTTTTTTACAAGTATAATGTCTGTTTATGTTTATAAATGGAAAATATAGTAAAAAAATGAATTGTATGTTAAACTTATACTACTTTGTAAATTTATAAACAAAAGACAAAGTCTTATAAAAGTAGTTGATATTTCACTGTTTTTTTAAAGGAGAGTTTTAAAATGAATAATTTAATGGTAGCTATAACATTTAGCTTAATTATAGGGATTCCACTCGTGCTTCTTTTGATGCTTGCAATTTCAGTTATAACTTTACTACGTGTAGGAGTTCTTGGAATCCCTTTAATTATATGGGGAGTTATAACAGGTATAAAGAATTATTTTATATCTTTCAAAAAAAATATGATTGATAGTAATAAAAAAAATAGATTTGTTTAAAGATAAATTGTTTGGAGGTCGATTAAATGGAAGAAAAAACACAACCCGCTATAAAAAAATATTTGTTTGAAAAAGCCTATAGGGATATTTATCTTACATCATCCCAAGCTTTTAATAATAATATTAACTCTATAAAAAAATATTTTTCTAATATTTCAGATGCCGGAGGCAGCTCAATACCTATTTATTTAGCTATATTAGTTCTGAATATATTCTTAATGCTATCTGTTGGAATTTTCGGTTCAATATTATTAGTGGTTACAAGTTTGGTACATCTTCTTATAGTTCTTGTTTGCTCTATTTTTTATTATACTTTCTTTTTAATAATATGGTCTATAGATAAGTTATATAGAAAAGGAAAAAATATATTTGTATCATGTCATGAGTGCAAAGAAAGGTCACTTCTTCCTACATATCTTTGTCCAAGCTGTGGTGCAGGGCATAGTGATTTAACTCCAGGTATATACGGTGTATTAAAAAGAACTTGTACTGGTCCAAGCTATATGGGGGAAGAAAATACCTGTGGACAAAAGATACCTACCACATTCTTTAATGGAAGAAAAAAGTTGGATGCAATTTGTACTAATTGTCATCACCCCTTAACTGATAAGGAAACTGTACCAATTTGCATACCGGTAGTTGGGGGAAGATCAGTTGGTAAAACAGCCTTTATAACAGCATTTGCAAATGACTTTATGGAAGACATAGCGCCTGCAAATGGATGGGAAACTGAAATATATAATAAAGAAAAAGAAGAAATATATGAGGAAATTAGCAGGGATTATTCAATAGGAAGTACAAGGATGACAGAAAGATCTAATAATATCGATATTGCTAGTTCGGTATCATTTAGCTTTTATATTAAGAGTAAGAAATTTAAGCCAGATAGACTAGCCCATATTTATGATATAGCAGGAGAAGTATTTACTGATAGCAGTGAAAATGAGATTCAAAAGCAATATGAATATAGCCATGGAATTGTACTAATGGTTGATCCTTTTTCCATACCTTCACTTAGGTATAGATTTGAGCCTCAACTAAATCCAGAGGATGTAGCTGGAATTGGCAATACTGATATTGGAGTTGTTGTAGATTCTTTCTTAAACAAGCTAAGAGAAGTAACAGGGATTAGTAGTAAAAAGATGTTGACAGTGCCTCTAGCTGTAGTTATAAGCAAGGTTGACTCTGCAAATTTACTTGATTATTTGGGAGAAGAACCAATCAATAAACTTATGGAAGAAGAACCAGAAAAGTTTAAAAACTATCAAGATGCTGAAGATTACCTATGTAGAAAACTTTTACTTGAAAACAATATGGCAAGCTTTTTAAATAGTATTGACTTAAAGTTTAAAAACAATAGGTTTTTTGCATCTAGTGCCATAGGTCACACAAGGGATAAGGGGAAATATGAACCTATAGGTGTGATGGAACCTATGGAATGGTTATTTAGACAAGCAGATTCAAAGATATCAAAAACTTGGAAAGATACAGAGTTTTCTAAGAAAATAATAAGCATTGAAGAGTAATAGGAGGAAACTATGATAGAAAATGAAGATATAGGGAAGATGGACCAACCTATAGACAGACCTATAAAAAATAATGAAGTTGAAGGCGAAGATTTAAGTTTTGATGAAAAAGATTTATCTAAAGAAGAAAGTAAAAATGACCAAAAGCTAGAAGATGGATCTAAAGTAGAGTTAGAAATCTTAGATAAATATGAAGAAATAAGCAAAACCATGGATGGTCTAAATGAAAAAATAGACAAGATGCAGACTATTTTTGAACAAAAAATCATGCACACTGAACACGAGGAAAAGATTGTTGATCAGATGCATAGTGAACTTCAAAGATATAAAGAAGATATGTATTCTCAACTAGTTCGTCCAATCCTATTAGACATAGCAATGGTAAGAGATAGTATTTTAAGGATGGCAAAAACGTATAGAAAAAAGCCAGAAGGTGAACAAGATATTCCTAATAAAACCTTTTTTGATTATTCCTATGATATATTGGACATTTTAGAAAAAAACAATGTTGAAATATATGATAGCGAAGAAGGAGATGCATTTGTACCTTTAAGGCATAAGGTTATCAAGAAAATCCAAACAAATGTAGAAGATTTACATGGGAAAGTATGTGAGTCAATGACTAGTGGTTATAGCTATAACAATAGGGTAATATCAGCAGAAAAGATTTCAATGTATAACTATATAGAAGATGAATCAAGAAAAGATAATATGGAGGAGGAAAAGTAAATGGCGAAATATGTATATGGAATTGATCTAGGAACAACATATTCATGTATTTCATATGTTGATGAAACGGGAAGGGCAAGTATTATAAATAACTCTGAGGGTGCAAAATCAACGCCTTCAGTTGTAAACTTTGAAAACACTGGCGATGTTGTAGTTGGTCAAATAGCCAAGGAAAATGCAGTAATAGATCCTGAAAATACAATATTATTAGTTAAAACATTAATTGGGAAAACAGAATTTGCAATTAATTACAATAATGAGGACAAGTCCCCAGAAGAAGTATCTGCCTATATATTAAGAAAGATAAGTGAAGATGCTTCTAAAATGATAGATGAAGAAGTAAAAGATGTTGTAATCACATGTCCTGCATATTTTGGAACAGCAGAAAGAATAGCAACAAGAAATGCTGGGAAAATTGCTGGACTAAATGTATTAGAGATTATTAGTGAGCCAACAGCAGCAGCAATATATTATGGCTGTGCTAAAGACCAAGAAGAAAAAACTATTCTAGTTTTTGACCTAGGTGGAGGTACCTTTGATGTAACAATTATGAATATAAACTCAGAAAAGATTGAAGTTATATGTTCAGATGGTAACCATGAACTAGGTGGTAAAGACTGGGATGAAGCAGTTATGAGATATTTAGCAGATGAATTTATAAGCGAAACAGGATTTGATGGCGAACTTGATGAATATGCCCAACAAGATTTAAGATTGAAAGCTGAAAATGCCAAGCAACAATTATCATCTAGAGAAGAAGTACCTGTTATGATAGATGCGGCTGGACTTAGGGCTAGAATCATGCTTTCAAGGGAAAAATTTGATGAAATTACATCTACCTTTATAAATGAAGCTATAGAAAAAACACAAAATGCCATTGACTTAGCAAAAGAAAAAGGCTTTGATATTGATGAAATACTATTAGTAGGCGGTTCTACAAGAATGCCTCAAGTAACAAAAGAAATAGTCGAGCACTTTGGAATGGAACCCAAGATTCTTGAACCAGATGAAGCAGTTGGAAAAGGAGCTGCAATCCATGCAGTAAATGTCTACGTAAAAAATCAAAAGAGCTTAACTGAAGGTACACTGGATGAAGAGACTGCAAAAGAAATTGATGCAGATGACTATAAGGAAGACTTACAAGTAAAACCAGAAATGATGAGTATAGGTGGAAGGGCTCAAGAAGTTGTAGTTGCTACTACAAAGAGTTTTGCATTGAAAGTTGTACTCAATGGTGAGGATGAAAAATGTATTAATATGATTATTAAAAATGAATCTATGCCAGATGGATCGATTACTGTTACAAAAACATTTGGAACACAATTTGATAACCAAGAAGTTGTAGACTTAGAAGTTTATGAAAATGACTTTATGGAAGAATACTTTGAAGTAGATGATGACCTTATTTTAGGAACTACTACATTAGAGCTACCATCTGACCTACCAGCTGGAGCACCTCTAGATGTTACCTTTACCCTAAATGAAGAAGGAATATTAGAAGTTCGTGGAATAGATAAAACTACAGATAGAGAAGTAAATGCAACCATGCAGTCCAAAGGTATTATGGCTGAAGAAAAAGTTGACGAACTAAAAGAAAAATCAAAAAATATAGTCGTTATGTAATAACTAGACCCTGCCATAAAATCGATTATATGGTAGGGTTTATTTTGTTTTATTAAGGAGGATTTATAGATGAGCATTAAGGTAGGTATAGATATTGGTACTACATTTAGCGCCATTGCAAAAATAAATGAACAAACAGGAAAGCCACAAATAATTAAAAATAGCTTTGGTGATTCAATAACACCATCTGTCTTATGTTTTGAAGAAAATGGAAACATCCTCTTTGGTGAAGATGCAAAAGCTATGCAATCAATTGGAGACCCGAATGTAATTGCATTTTTCAAAAGGGATATGGGAAATGACTTATTTGAAGTTGAATTTTTTGATAGAACATATAATGCAACAGATTTAACAGCGATATTTTTAGAAAAAATAGTAGAAGAAGCAGAAAAAGAATGTGGAGAAAAGATAACTTCTGCTGTTATTACAGTGCCGGCATATTTCACCCATAAAGAAAGGCAAGCAACCATTGATGCAGGTAAAAAGGCAGGACTTGAAGTATTATCAATTATAAATGAGCCAACTTCAGCAGCCTTTGCCTATGGATTAAATGATAAAAAACAAGAACAAACCTTACTCATATATGATTTAGGTGGTGGGACATTTGATGTTACTATTGCCAAAATTGATAACAATAAAATAGATATTTTAGCTAGTGATGGTAACCACCAATTAGGAGGTAAAGACTGGGACGATTGTATTGCCAGGTATCTAGCACAAAAGTTTAATGAAAAATACGACCTTGATTTAACTGAAGACGATCAAATGGTCTCTTCACTAATAGTAAAGGCTGAAAACACTAAAAAACAACTTACTTCTAGAAATAAGGTGGATGTTTCTATAACTTATAAAGGTATAAATGGAAGTGTAGAAATAAGCCAAGATCTCTTTAGAGACTTGTCAGACTTTTTAATTGGAGCCACCAAAGAATTGACTGAAAACCTAATAAAATCTATAGGATTATCTTGGACAAGTATAAGTGGCGTTATTCTTGTAGGTGGTTCAACCAGGATGAGAATGATCCATGATTATGTAAAAGATATGTCTGGAAAAGAGCCTTTATCAGGTGTCAATGTTGACCAAGCAGTTGTCCTAGGTGCAGCAATAAAGGCTAATATAGATGACAATGGTGAATCAGTTAACAAGCTTATTAAAACTATAGAAGGCAAAGAAAACAAACATGTACTAGGATCTAAAACTCTTTCTGATGTAACAGCACATGCACTAGGAATGATAGCTATAAGTGAAGATGGAGAAAGTTACATAAATAGTGTTATAATTCCTAAAAATACATCTATACCTGCCCAAAAGAAAAGATCCTATAGCTACAAGGACCATAGAAAAAACGATGAATTAGAAGTATATGTCCTCCAAGGTGATTATCAAAAACCATCTGATAACATAATAATTGATAAATATATAATCACAGAAATTGGGCAAACAAATAGTGATGCATCTATAATTGATCTGACCTATAAATACAATTACAATGGTGTTATTGATATATCAGCCCAAGAAAAGGAAACTGGAAGAGAACTTCCAGTTAAAATCCAAGCAATAAAAGATGATATGGGATGGACAAATCTTTCACCTAAGGATGTAATCAAAGATGCAGAAAGAAATGTTCAAATAATGTTAGCTATAGATTTATCAGGAAGTATGGAAGGTCAGGCAATTGAAGAAGCACAAAAATCTATGAAGGAATTTGTAAATAAGATGGATCCAGAACATACAAAAATCGGACTGTTGAAGTTTGCTGATCGTGTAGAAACGGTAGTAGAAGCAACGGATGATTTTAAAAAACTAATATTTGAAATTAATATGATCCAAGTTGGTTCGGTAGGATATTGTAATGGGGCCCAACCCTTTGAACAAGCATTAAAAGACTTTTCTGGTCAAGATGATGAGATTTTAAACTATCTGGTAGTTTTGACTGATGGGATTTGGGATAATACTTCTAAAGCAATAAAAAAAGCAAAAGAATGTCACAAAAATAAAATAGAGATAATAGCCCTTGGATTTGGACATGCTGACTATGAATTTTTAAAAAATATCGCATCTGTAGAAGAAAATGCTTCTTTAACAGATCTTTCAGACCTATCAAGTTCATTTTCTAAAATTGCCCAGTCAATTGGAGATAGTAGTTTAGGAAACAAAATTAAGATGATATATTAAAACAACATATAATTAAGAGGTGGAAATTGATGACGGAAAATTGGTATCTGGTCTTGGAATTAGAATTTGATCCTAATCCAGTTGAAGATGAAGCTTTTATAGAAAAAAGAATAGATGAAAAACGTAAGTTTTGGTCAAGTAAAGCAAATGATTTTAACCATGGACCCAAATATAGAAGATATTCACAGATGGTTCCTACTATAAAAAAAGACATGATAGGTGGAGAAAATATCCGCAAAGAGCTAATTGAAGATGCATGTGATAAAACATATGGACCAATAAATAAGATACTTAAACAAATCAGAAAAACAGAAATTACAAGTGAAATGGTTGAAAAAATAGCCAAACAACAAAAGGTAGATGATACCTTTGTAAAAAGAAGTGCTAAAAAGCTTGGAATCAAGATAATAGAATCAAAAAAGAAAAACCATAAAGAAATATATGAAAAATATTATAAAACAAAGCCTAAAAATACAGATAAATATAATGGAATGAGAGAATTACTAGAAACATTTTATGTAGATAATCTATATGAATTTTTATATAAAGATTCAGATATTAAAAACGCAAGGAACCTTCCGGTTGATTCTCTTACAGAAAAAGCAAGGGAAAAGAAGAAAAAAGAATTTTATAAAAATGATAGTATAAGTGGAAGTGGATCTAAACTTTGTAGCCAATGTGAAGAAACTTTTAAAGATGAAGAAGGCAAGAAAACTTATGATAAATATCTTGTTTTTAATAGTAGCAAAAAAATACTGGAAAGTGCTAGGGATATCTATAAAATAGCAGGTGAAATATCAGATGAAGCCTATAAAAACTACATAGACCAGCTTTCACAATTACTTAAAGATAGGAAATTGGCTATTGATGTCTTCCAAGCATTTTTTAAGATGGAAAAAATGTCGCTTGCAAATTTAAAAAAAGAAAAGACAGAAAATAAAAATATAAAGGTATGTAGATGTGGTTCTTTAAATGACGTTTCACAAGGAAGAAAAATTTGCCAAGCATGTGGTGCAGAACTTGAGATAGAATGTCCTAAATGTAAAAAAATAAATGATGCAAGTGTAAAAGTATGTAAATGCGGATTTGAATTTGAAAATATAGATAAGGCCTTAGCACTTTGTGAGTTAGCATCTAAGGAAATAGATAATATGGAATTTAGTGTTGCTAAAGCTCACTTATCAGATGCTTCTAAATACTGGCCTAATAACGATAAGGTTAAAGAGCTTAAAAACAAGCTTAATAGCAAGGAAAAAAATGTTAGTAGTAAAGTAAAATTAATTGACCAGGAATGTAAAAAGAAAAATTACTATCAGGCAAAAAAACAATATTTAAATCTTAAAAAGATATATCCAAACTTTCAGGATAAGCATATGTCAGAAGAAATTAACGGTGCCATAGCTTTAGCTGAAGACTTAAAAGAAAAAGCAGGGAAGCTTAAAAAGGAAAAAGATAAGGTTGAAGTCTTATCAAAGGCCTACCAAGCTTGCAAGGATTGTCCAGGTTTAAAAGAAGAATTGGCTAAATACCCACCACTTAAGGCCCTATCCTTATCCGTTTTTACTGATACCATAGGTAAAACAAATGTTATTTCTTGGTCAAGGAGTAAGAGTGAAGGCCTACTTTTCTATACCGTTGTTAGAAAGAAAGAAGCGGTACCAGTAAATGTAGAAGATGGAGACTTTATTGGAAGGGTAAGTACATATAGCATTATCGATTCTGGTATTCAAGCAGGTATTGGATATTATTATGCTGTATTTGTAGAAAGGGCAGGTGTCTTTTCCCAGGCTCTAACAAGTTTAAAACCTATTATAAATTTGTTTGAAATATCAGGTGTTACAGCATCTGAAGGAGATAAAGAGTTACAGTTTAATTGGGATGAAATTCCAAATAATACCTCTGTTCAAATAAAAAAAATAGTAGATGGAAAAGAAGAAATAATTAAATGCAATAATAAAACTAGCTTTATTGATGAAAATCTAATAAATGATAAAAAATATACTTATCAAATAAAATTAATATATAAGCTTGCTTCAAAAAAATATCCAACTAAGGGAGTAGAAATATCGGCCATACCAGCGAAACTTCCCTCCCCAATTGAAAAAATAGTTGTCAAACCTCAAGAAAATAATAGTTTCTATCTTGAATGGGAAAATCCAGAAAACAACAAGGTTGAATTTTTTTATTCAAAGAAAAAACCAAACTTTTACTTTGGAGACACACTAGCCCTTTCAACTATTGAAAAAGATATGCAAAGACTAATGATAAAGAAAAAAACAGACAAGTCGGGAGTCTTTAGCTATAAAGGTGAAGAACTAATATATATAGTAGCTGTTACTGTTAAAGGAAATTCAGTAGTCATAGGAGGTCTTGCTAGGGCAAGCAAAAATGAAACAATAAAGATTAAAAATGT
>NZ_JBQDAA010000005.1:11356-32598 GCF_052089545.1 Tissierella sp.
GTAAACATGGTTAACCAAAAGATACTTATAAAGGTTGAACCTCCTAAAGAAGCTAGTGGATTTGTTGTTTTATATAGGCATGATAAATTTCCAGAAGATATATCCGATGTAAAAACAACAAGAAAATATATACCCTTCAAGCAGTATAAATATGATAGTGGGCTAGTTGTTGACTCAAACGAACCAAAAAACTACTATTTTTCTGTTTATGTAGAGTTTATAAAAGAAGGGGAAAAAGAATATTCAACAGCTACAGATTGTATGTTTTTTAATAGACCTAAGGAATTAATAACATATTCAGTAAAATTAAATAAAAAAATATTTAGTGAAAACATCTTAACCTTAGAATTTGAATCAGAAAATGAAAACTTTACCTTGCCTGATATAGACCTTATGTCTGCTATAGGTGTAGCACCTATGTTTAAAAAATCAGCAAAAATATTTTATAGAATAGAAAGCAGGGAAGTAGAAGGAAAATATCAAGTTAAAATACCACTTGATAAAAAAATGCCCAAAGAAACTCATATCAAAGCATTTTTAAGAAATGAAGATATGCAAGAAAACTATCAAATAAAACTCAACTTAAAATCTAATTTAAAGATTAGCTAGGAGGAAGAAAATGGTACTAAAAACAAGCTTTATTTGCCCCTTTTGCTTTGAAGAACACAAGATACCTGAAGTTCAGTTTAGATGTGGCAATAAAAGATGTAAAGACGTAGATGATATAGAAATGACAAAGTATGAAAATGGTGATATAAATGCACCTAAAAAAGGTAAACCTACCTTTAACGCTGAAGTAAAAAAATTTAGGATACCCAAGTCTGAAAACTGTCCTGAGTGTGGAAGTGAAAGCCATAAGATTATATGCCCTTCCTGTCACAACAACCTACCTGAGTCAACACTTTTAGGAAAAGATATGATTATTTCAATAGTAGGCTCCCGTGATACTGGTAAAAGTCACTTTGTAGGAGTTATTATAAATGAACTAATAGAAAGAATAGCTGTTAAATTTGGTGGAGCTATGGAAGGTTTTGACGATACAAATGAAAGATACAGATCAGGCTTCTACCAAAAGCTATTTGTAGATATGCAAAAACTTGATCTAACAAAAAGTTCGACAGAAGATATAAACAACGACGCATATAGGCCCCTAATATTCACACTAAAACTGAAAAGAAAAGTACTTTTCATGGAAACAATAGAAAACTTTACACTAGTATTTTTTGATACAGCAGGAGAAGATTTAAATGATGAAGATACAATGAGCACCGTTAATAAGTATATATGCAAATCTTCAGGAATAATATTTTTATTGGACCCCCTACAATTCCCACAAGCTAGACACCAGCTTGATGATGAAGTAGTAGAAAGAGCGTCATCTGTTAACTGGCAGCAAGCAACTGGGTCAGGGGATATCATGACAAGGGTATCTAAACTTATTAGAAATGATAGAAATATGAAAACATCAAAAAAGATAGATATACCTGTAGCAGCTGTTTTTTCAAAATTTGATGCTATTGAACCATTAATTCCAAAAGGGAGTATGATTTTAGAAAATAGCCCTCACTGTGACCAACAAGCCTTTGACTTGTCTGATAAACATAACATAGACTCTGAAATAAAGGGACTACTATCAGAGTGGGGTGCTCAGTCATTTATGGGACAGATAGATGTTAACTATAGTAATTATTCATATTTTGGAGTATCATCCTTAGGATTAAATAATAATCCATCCAAGGATAGTGGTAGGATAGAAAAACCTAGACCACATAGAATTGAAGATCCCCTCTTATGGATCTTGAATGAAAACAAGGTAATTAAATCTAGTAAATAAAAGGGAGGTGTAAAAGATGACCAAACATCAAATAATTTATACATCATGTAAGAGAGGAATAGATGGGATAAACGATGGTCAACAGGTATATTCATATGATAAAAACTTTAAAAAATCAAAAGATGAAGAAGTTAAAAGATTATTTACCTACCAACTCCCTTCACTAGAAGCAGGAGTTGTAATGACCGAAGAAATTGCATCCAAGATGCCATCGTCTTTTTCCTATAAAATGTTAGCTGATAATATGTGCTCTATAACACAAAATACATATCTGGGAAGGGACTATATGGGTAGTACGGGAAGGTTTGGCAATCATTTAAGCCATTCAATTATTTGTGGAAACGAAGACCTAAAGCTATACCCCAGTGAACTTTACGGTAGCCATGTGTTGAGAAAATCCATGCCCTATGATGAAGTAAATAATCCAGAAAAGCCAGACTATCTTCCAGAACCTATCCTAGAAAGAGGAAATATAGTTGATATAGACAGGGTTATCTCATTTTTAGAAAGTGGTGAAAATTTAGAGTACTATAAAAAGATGGTCTATGCAGCCCTTAAATTTGAAAAAGATAAAAAAAGAATAGTAATTTGTGATGGAAAAGAAAACATTATAATGTGGATAGCTGCAATCCACTATAGCCTACCACTTGAGATAGCTAAAGCGGTTAACTTTACAACCTATGAATTTGATCCAGAACTTTCTTCCTCTCAAATTTGTGGTGTAAAAAGTAAAGGGACCAAATATAACTATAATGAATATATTTCCTCAGGAAGATATTATGTATTTGATTTTTTAAACTTTCAAATGAGTGACATCAACCCTGACCACGATTTCTTTAACTTTATCGATACTGCCATAAGTTTTTCCTATGATAGTCTTGTTGACTTTCATAAATTTATTAGTGAAAAAACAAAGTATAAAAACTTAAACGAAGAATATTGTTCGGGATACTATCTATACGAATTATTATTGGATGGTATAGAAGATTTTGATGAAAACAAGTTTAATGAGGCAAGAGTATTTTCTGAAAAATATGCGACAGATGATCTAAATGAAGAGGTAGTAGGAAAACTTATATCAGAAACTGATATTATTGGTAACTTTAACAATGAATTTGCACTAACTATTATTAGATACATGCTTCAATTTAATGAAAAGATTTCTAAAGAAGATAAGGAAATCCTTAAAGAAATGATAGTCCAACGTATTATTAGCTTGTTTGATGATGAATCCATTGAAGAAGATAGTTTTATAGACCTATACAATAGTATTGATAAAATAGCCCAAGCTATTGATATGAGCATTATAGAAGAAATGGTAAATATGAAAAATAGGGAAAGCTTAGTAAATGTAATAGAAGAAGGCATATCAAAATGGAAGATAGACTTTCTTATAGAAAATCTATCCAAAAACATAAAAGAGAAAAAGCTCTCTACAGAAGACTTGTTTGCAGACAAGAGTATAGGCTATATCTATATCCCTATAATCAAATCCATGTATAGTACAAGCAGGCAAAATGGAAATAAAGCGGTAAAAACTATCTTAGATAAATTTGAATTTAATAGTTTATATTTACTAACTATGACCTTAAACATTGAGATAGTTTTAGATGAAATCGGTTTAGAAGACAGTGATAAAAAACAATTATGGGACCACTTTAACCACCTAACTTCTAAAAACCCTATAGAAGATATTTCCCTTATAAATAGCTTCTTAAATAAATACAATAGATACGAGGAGATGTATTATTTATACCAATATAGGATAGCTAATGAAAAAGACCTTAAGGAAATTAGAAAGATCTTTATAGATACCCTTGAAGGCTGGTTTAGTAAAAGCAAGGATTATGAAAAAGACTTTGCTTTAAAGGTAGTAGCAACCTATGTAAAAGCTCACAAAGAAAAACTAGATTCATTAGCTAAGGAAGAAAAAGATAAATATGTTAAAGAACTATTTTCTATCTTTATAGAAAGAAAGATAAAAGATGAATATGCTGATTTTCTTATTGAACATATTTCTAAAGGTATAGCATTAGAAAAATCTAGTCCAGAAAACAAGAAGCTAATCATGGAAATGCTTAAATATCAACATGAAATAAATAGTAAAAAGATTGATGGAAAACTTCTTTTATTCTATATAGCTATACTTCTTGAAGAAAAGGTAAAGATAGAAAATATAATGGAAACAATAAGACTATATGGAGATGAAGAAGGAGCAAAGCTTGAAAAAGTTGGAGAAAAGTTATCTTTTTCATATTTTAAGTGGATTGTTCCAGAAATATTAAGACGTAAGCCTAAATCACATGAGTGGGAATCTATATATGGGCTATTTACTATGTCTAAGAAATCTCAAGAAGATTTCTTTGAATACTGTAACCAAGAATACCTTGAGAAAATTAAACAATCAAACACTTACAAGGAACTATCAGAGTTTTTAAAATTCATGTTTGAAAATGGCGACTCTAAAGATATAAAAAATGCTGGAAAGGTATTTTGTAAGTTAAATAAGAAAGACCTAGAAGATATGGATAAAAAAATGAAAAGATACTATAAGGACGATAAAGATTTACTAGAAGACTGGGAAGAAGTAAGAGAAGTAGCAGAATCTACAAGTTCAGTTATACAAAGCATATCAGGAATATTTAAAAGAAGAAAATAAAAGATAAGTAGAAGGAGAAATATAAATGGATGATAACTTTGATGTTAATAGAGAAACTGCTAAAATAAAAAAAGGTGGATCATATTTTGATGGAGGATTGTTTCAATTGATAGCTTGGTCTATACTAGGTTTCTTAATAACTCTCTTTACTTTAGGAATATGTTATCCTTGGGCCTTGTGTATGGTCTATGGGTGGAGGATAAACCATACCGTAATTGAAGGTAATAGACTAAAATTTACTGGATCTGCTGTAGGCTTATTTGGTCACTGGATCAAATGGCTATTATTAACAATCATAACATTTGGTATATACGGATTCTGGGTGAGAATTTCATTGGAAAAATGGAAGGTAAAAAATACAAGATTCCAGTATTAAGAAATCAAACTACAACAAAAATCCAACATGATTTGAAACATAGCAGATATACCTAGAGGACTTTATAAGTCACATGAATACGGTAAAATCTTCTTACCAATGACTTTAAAAGAGATGATGAATTTAGTAAAAATAACAAAATGAATAAAATACTAAAAGCTATTCTAACCAGGCTTTACTTTATGCAGAAGATGAGCGATAAATTTAAGAAAACAATCCGAGCTTTATTATTAGAATTTCATGAAATAGATAAAGATGAAGAAACAATGAGCACAATATTTGAGGAGTTTTTAAGAAACTTTTATAAACTACACACAGATTATCGAGTTAGGAGCAGACACTATATTTGGGATATAAAAACCTTAGACAATAGTAATATAAATCTTATTCCAATTATGAAAACAGATATAGGAAGGTGGTTAAATTTAATTATGAAAAATGCAAAAGGAACAAGAAAAAATATAAGTATAATTAAAACTGTAGAAAATCAAGGAATAAAGGCTGAAATTTTAGAATATGATGCTTTACATGGAATGAGTGATACTAGGAGTGCACAAACATTGTACTTTATGTCTGAACAAAATATGAAAGCAAGACCGGTTGCAGTTTACATGGAAGACGATTCTTTTAAAATTGAACCAGGTGCTATGAGCTACTTTCAGGGGGAAATCGAAATGACCTCGGGATTAACCGTGGGCAATGTATTAGGAAAGGCATTCTCAGGAATGGCAACAGGAGAGAAGATGGCAAGACCTGAATACAAGGGTAGTGGTATGTTAGTTCTAGAACCTACCTTTAAACATATTCTTCTGGTTGAATTAGGAGAAGGAGAAAATATAATAGTGGATAAGGGTATGTTCTACGGTGCTCAGGGAAGTGTTAAGATAAAAGCTATGTCTCAAAAAAATATTTCAGCTGGTTGGCTTGGTGGGGAGGGATGGTTTCAAATATCATTAACAGGCCCAGGAGTCATAGTATTAGAGTCTGAAGTTCCTATGGAAGAAATAGATATCATAGAACTAGACAATGATACTTTAAAAGTAGATGGAAACTTTGCAATGCTAAGAAGTGGAAGTATAGACTTTGCAGTTGAAAAATCAGGAAAAACGATGATGGGATCTGCAGTAAGTGGAGAAGGATTTGTCAATGTATTTAAAGGAACAGGACAAGTGTGGCTAGCTCCTACTATTAAAATATATGATACATTAAAAGCTACATTTGGAATGGGATTAGGAAGTACAAAGGGCATGAACATGAACACTAGCAATACTAAATAAATATAAGGACGTGGTCTAATATTTAAGAAAGGAGAAATATATATGAAGTTTGGACTTAGAAAACCATCAATTAAAAAATCTATTAAAGCTAGAACAACAGGAAAGTTAAAACGTAAAATAAAGTCATCCATTGATCCTACTTATGGAAAAAAAGGAATGGGATGGATAAAAGATCCTAAAAAAGCTGCTTACAATAAAGTTTATAACAAGACATCTTTTGGTTTAAGAGATCTATTTAAGATCTTTAAATAAGTTGATAATTTAAGAGCAAGCTCTCTCGAGTAATTTATTATTTGAGAGAGCTTGTTTTTTTATCTTAAATAGACACCTTCAACTATGTATCTGATTACCTTATATATGGAAAATAGTGTAAGAGATTAAGCCAGTATATTTAATTGATAAAAAAACTTATAAATATGCTTATCGACATCTCAATACTTTCTCTTGAGATGTCGATTTTTTTAATATATACTATAATTGAGATATTATAATGAAATTTAAGATAAAGAGGTGTATATATGGGGGTTAGTTATAAACCATTGTTAAAGCTTTTAATTGATAAAGATATAAAAAAGACTAAAATGGCCAGTGATATAGGAATAAGCACCAGTACCCTATATAAATTAACAAAGGATGAATACGTTTCGCTAGATGTTTTAGTTAGGATCTGTGCTTATTTTAAATGCCAAATAAGTGATATTTGTGAAGTAATCCATAAGGAAGATTAAAGGCTGAGGAGGTAAGAATGAAAAACTTAAAATATAGTGCTGGAGCTGTTAGTAAAGGATTTTGGTTTCAAGCATTTAAAAAATATAATGACCTATTAAATAGAGGGTATAAAGACAAAGAAATAAAAGAAATGCAAGAAAAAGACAACATACTTTTGGCGCCATCAAAAAGCTATGGTAAAAAGATGATAAATGAGATAGCTAAAAGAACAAAAGCTTTACCTGATGAAATAAAGGATATTTTTAGTAGATTAACCTTGTCTGACCAAAAGATATTAAACCTATTAGGGATAATGATGACGGATAGATTATTTTTTGAATTTATGTATGAGGTATATAGGGAGAAAATTATAATAGGAAATTTAGAATTCGATAATAGTCATACTAGAATATTTTTAAATAATAAATCTGAGCAAAGCGAAAGAGTAGCAAATTTAACATTACAGACTAAAAAGAGACTATCAGGGGCCTATAGAACATATTTAAAAGATGCTGGGCTTCTAGTAGAAGAGGGAGGCTTATCAATAATAAGAAAGCCTATTTTAGATATGAGTTTGGAAGCGGAAATGAAAAATAAGGGTATGTATCCTTATTTAAAAGTATTTTTGGGGGAGTAGCATGAAAACATTAGATGAAAAATTAGCCATGATTGAAGAAGTAATAAGTGATGAAAGTTTTAGACATAGTAAGGGCCTTAGCAATGAAGTAGGCTACTATATTTTTGATTATGAGGCAAATAAAGAGCTAAAGGTAAGAGACTATGTAGAAAACTTAAGGGAAAAAAATATAAGAAATCAACCAGGATATGAATTAATAATATTTGATGTCTACGATATTATGATTGATCTAATAGAAAAAGAAGGACTATATGAAGCCTGCATAGAAATGGAAGAAAACGAAGGCTTAGACTATTTAATTGGAGCAGTAAATGATATTTTAAGGATAGATTATGACGATAATTATTTTAATGAATATATAGAAGAGAAAACACCAGACAATTCAGTTGTATTTATTACAGGTGTAGGGAAGATATTTCCCTTTGTAAGGTCTCATGGGATTTTAAATAAATTGCACCTGGTATTTGACAGGGTCCCTGTAGTGTTATTTTATCCAGGGAAATATGATGGTCAAAGTTTGATACTATTTTCAGAGTTTAAAGATGAAAACTATTATAGAGCATTTCCACTTATAAGATAGGGGGTTTATATATGTTAATAAAAGATATGTTTGAAAAAGAGATAGATAGAGATATACAAGGGGTTATTAAAGTAGGACAGGCGGAAGATGAAAATATTAAACAAGAACTAGAAGAATATGTAGTAACTAGTGAACTACAAAAGCATTTTAGGAGTTTCTTTAGTAATTACAAAAATGGGATAGTAGCTAATACAGATAAAATGGGTGTTTGGATTTCGGGCTTCTTCGGCAGTGGTAAGTCTCACTTTCTTAAAATCTTATCTTACTTATTAGAAAACCGTCAAGTAGAAGGTAAAAGAGCCTTTGATTATTTTTTAGATGATGAAAAAATAAAAGATCCTATGGTAGTAGCAGACATGGAACTGGCTTGTAATACACCTACCGATGTAGTTTTATTTAATATAGATTCCAAAAGTAAATCAGCAGGTACTAAGGGAAAGGATAGTATATTAAATGTTTTTTTAAGAGTCTTTAATGAAATGCAAAACTTTAGTACAGACCCTCATTTAGCTGACCTAGAAAGACAGTTAAAATCAGAAGGAAAATATGAAGACTTTAAAAGAAGGTATGAGGAACTACATAATATAAAATGGTTAGAAAGTCGTCATATGTTTAAATTTCACAAAGATAAGGTAATCAAAACATTGGCAGACATCCAAGTAATGAGTGAAGAATCAGCTAGGGAGTGGACTAGAACTACTACCACGCCTTATGAAATAAGTATAGAAGCCTTTGCACAGATGGTTAAAGACTATTTAGATAGTAAGGATGAAAACCATCACCTAGTATTTTTAGTAGATGAGATAGGCCAGTATATAGGAAACAACACTGATCTTATGCTTAACTTACAGACAATAACAGAAGATCTAGGAACAGCCTGCCATGGTAAAGCCTGGATAGTAGTAACAAGTCAACAAGACATAGATTCTATAACAGAAGTTCAGGGAAGGGACTTTTCTAAAATACAGGGACGCTTTGATACTAGATTGAACCTAACCTCTGCCAACGTAGATGAAGTTATTAAATTAAGGATATTAGAAAAAAAAGAAAGAGCTAAAGAGATCCTATCTGTAATATATGAAAACAATGAAACTATTTTAAAAAATCTATTAATATTTAATGATGGTATAGAAAAAAGGCTTTATGAAAACACCAAGGATTTTCGTGAAATATACCCATTTATACCTTATCAATTTAATCTCCTAGCAAGTGTATTAACTTCTATTAGACAACATGGAGCCAGCGGAAAACATCTTTCAGAAGGAGAAAGGTCCATGTTAGCCTTATTTAAAGAAAGTGCTGAAAAATTAATGGATAAAGAAGATGGGGAACTAGTTCCCTTTAATGTATTTTATGATGGATTAGAAAAATTCTTAGACCACAGTCATTCAGCAGTGATAAGCAAGGCCTTAGAAAATGGAAATATAAATCCAAGTGGGGAAGAAGAAAACTTTAATGTAAATGTTTTGAAGACTTTATTTTTAATCAAATATGTTAAAGAAATAAAGGCGAATTTAGAAAATATAACTACACTAATGGTTTCTAATATACATGAAGACCGAATAGAGCTTAAAGAAAGAGTAGAAAAAGCATTAGATATCTTAGTCAGTCAAACATTGGTACAGAAAAATGGAGACCTGTATATATTCTTAACCAATGAGGAACAGGAAATAAATAGGGAGATAGAAAGACAGCATATAGAAGTACAAACTTTAACTAGGAAAATCTCTGAAATAATATATGCTGGAATCCTATCAGATGATAAAGTTGCCTATAGTAAGTTTGGAAATAGATATAATTTTGAATTTAATAGATTTGTAGATGGTGATCCCTATAGGTCTAATCAATCCTTTGAAATAGGAATAGATATAATAACTCCTAACTCAGAGAAAAATGGAATAGAAAGCAGCTTAAGAATGGGCAGTCAAAGGGAAAGTATAGTCTATGTAGACCTACCAAATGACAGGGGCTTTATGGATGAAATAAGAACTGAAATGAAAATTGAAAGATACTTACAAGTATCTAGCTCTAGTAATATTCCAAAGATGGAAGAAATAAAGGCATTGAAAAGGGTTGAAATGAGAGAGCATCAAGATAGGGGAAAACTATTTTTAGAAGAAACTCTAAAAGAAGCTGAATTTTATTTAAATGGGGACAAACTTCAGCTTAAGAGTAGGGATTTTAAATTTAGTGTACAAGATAGTCTTCAAAGCTTAATTAAAATTGTATATCATAAACTAGACTATATAGATACTGCCATGGATGAAGTAGAGATAAGGAAGTTATTTAGGAGCAGGGATAATAGCAGTATAGAACTAGAAAGTTTTGAGAGTCCAAATATAAATGCTATAAATGAAGTTTTAGACTATATAAAACTAAGAACTAAAAATCACAGCAGAATATCACTAAAAGAAATAAAAGATAGGTTTTTAAAAGCACCTTATGGATTTATAGATACAGATATAGAATGGATAATATCAAAAATATTTTTAATCGGAAATATAAGCCTTAGTCTACAGGGCGAACCCATATCTTTGTTAAATAAGACAGAAGATGAAATAGTTTCTTATATCACTAAGAAACAATACGCAGAAAAACTATTAATTGAAGAAAAAGAAGTAATAGACGAAAGATATATAAGAAGCCTAAAAAACATATCTTCCATCTTATTTCAAAGAGATATTCAGTTTGAAGACACAGATATGATGGTAAAAAAATTCAATGAATATGCAGGACATATGATAGAAGAATTAAATAGAGTAAAAGACAACTATAGCAGGGGAAAATATCCAGGAGAAATAATTATAGAAGAAGGAATTGACTTGATAAATAAAACCAGGGGTATTTCAAATCCTGGAGATGTATTTCAAGACTTATTTAAGAATGAAGATCAATATTTAGACTTTGAAGAAGACTATACACCAATAAAATCCTTTTTCAAAGGTGAGCAAAAGCTTATATGGGAAAAAGCACAACATTTCCTAGGCATATATGAAGAAAGTAAATCTTATATATTAAATGAAGATATGGAAAACATTACAAAAGAAATAGAGTCCATTCTTTCTATGGAAAATCCTTATAATAGAATAAAAGATTTGTCTGAGTTAAATGGAGAGTTTTTAGACTTATATAATAAAATATTAGATAGGGAACTAGAGCCAGTAAAAGCAGAGATAAAAGAAGCAGAAAAAAGAGTTATAGAAGAGTTAGAAAAGACAGGATTAGAAGATGTATTTGGGATCAAATATAAATCCAGTTTTAATGATCTTAATAAAAGAGCTGAGGATTGTAACAACGTGGCTATGATAAATGGATTTAAAATAGAAGCAAATACTTTAAAAATGAGATACTTGGATGAGATAGCAAGGAAGATAGAAGAAATAGAAAAAGAAAAAGAAGAAAGAAAAGGTAATGGAGATGGAGCTACTCCTCCAATTACAAAACCATCCGTAAAAAGAAAAAATATAAGTATAAAAGATATAAATCCATCAAATTCATGGAGAATAGAAAGTAAAGATGACTTAGATAAATACCTAAGGGAATTAAAAGAAAGCTTAGAAAAAGAATTAGGAGAAAATACAATCTTAAATATTGAGTTTTAGGAGGATATAGATGAATAAAACAGCATTAAAAAACTTTGCTATATATTCAAGGGAAAAGCTTATAAAAGATATAGAAGATAAGGCTAGGTTAATAGGTATAAGTGAAGAGGGTATAGCTGACCCTCTTCCACAATCTACAAAAGATATGAAGATCTTTAATATAGGTGAAAAAGATACATATAGGATAGAAGGTGGAGATGTAAAAAGGTATGAAAAACTAGTTAAAGAAATAGAAAAAAGACAAGAAGAAGATGACTATAAAACAGCCTACACTACTCTAGTAGAGGAAATAGCCTATATTTGGTTTAACAGAATAATAGCCATAAGATTTATGGAAGTAAATAACTATATGCCAGATAAATTAAGAATATTATCATCAGGAAGAGAAGGAGTAAGGGAACCAGAGTTTGTAAGCCGTTATAGGGATACAGATATAGGAATAAGTGAAGAAGAATTTGAAAGACTAGATAGATTAAAACTAGATGGAAGTAATAAAGCTATGGAAGAGTTATTTCAGTTTCTCTTTATCAAACAGTCTAATGCCTTAAATAAACAACTACCAGAGTTATTTGAAAAAACAGATGACTATGCAGAGTTACTTGTAAATATATCCTATGAAGACCCACAAGGTGTAATCGCTAAACTAATAGAAGATATAGGAGAAGAGCCTTTTGATATAAGTGAAACTGGACAAATAGAGATAATAGGATGGCTATATCAATATTATAATACTGTACCTAAAGAAGAAGTAGATGCATCAAAAAAGAAGGTAGACAAGAATACACTGCCAGCTAAGACCCAGCTATTTACTCCAGAATGGATAGTAAAATATATGGTTGAAAACTCCCTAGGTAGACTTTGGATAGAAAGAAAAATAGCTATAGGAAATGATAAAACTGAAGAAGAATTAGCTAAGGAATATGGCTGGAAATATTACTTACCAGAAGCAGAACAAGTAGAAGTAGTAAAGATAGAATTAAAAGATTTAAGAGAAGATAGAAAAGATTTAAAAATAGAAGATATAAAATTTATGGACCCGTCAATGGGAAGTGGACATATACTAGCCTATGCCTTTGAAGTATTTATGCAATTTTATCTTGAAGAAGGATATATGGAAAGACAAGCAGCAGAATCTATAATAGAAAATAACCTATATGGACTAGATATAGATAAAAGAGCATACCAATTAGCATACTTTGCTCTTATGATGAAAGGCAGACAATATAGCAGAAGAATACTTAATAAAGAAATAAAAGATAATCTATACTATTTTATAGATAGTAAAGATATAAATTTAAAACAGATAGATTTTTTAGGTGGAAATATAAAAGATGAAAAATCTAGGCGGAAAATTAAAGAAGATATATTAGAAATAGTGGAATTCTTTAAAAATGGAAGAGAACTTGGATCTGTAATAAAAATAGATAAAGATTATAATTTTGATGCACTCACTAACTTTACTAAAAATATAAATAGTAAAGATATTCTACCTATGGAATTAATAGGAATAGAAAACACTCAAGAAGATATAATTCATATACTAAGATTATTAGAAATACTATCAAGTAAATATAATGTAGTGGTAACTAATCCACCATATTTAGGTAGAGGTCATATGGGAGTCAATTTAACTAAATATTTAGATAAAGAATATAAGGATACTAAAGCAGATTTATTTGCTGTATTTATGGAAAAAGGATTAGAAATAACTAAAAACCTTGGTTATACAAGTATGGTAACAATGCAATCTTGGATGTTTTTATCAAGTTATGAAAGAATGAGAAAAGAGATGTTGAGAAACACAACAACTATTAATTTAATTCATATGGAAAATATGGTTATGAAGATAGCCTTTGGAACATCAGCTTTTACTATGATGAAAAAAGACTTGAACAACTATAAAGGTACTTATAATCAAATTAAGCTAGAAAATATTAAACAAGATGTTCCAAAATACTTTCCAATAAAAGAAAATCGATATAACGAGGTAAATGAAGATAATTTTGAATTAATACCGGGTAGTCCTATAGCTTATTGGGCTCATCCTAACCTATTAAAAGCTTTTGAAGATGGTAAACCTATGAATTCTATAGTGCAACCAAGGCAGGGATTAGCCACTGCAAATAATAATAGATTTTTAAAGAAATGGTACGAAGTAGATTTTAATAAAATTTATTTTAATGCCGATTCTATTGAATCTTCTGTAGAATCAAAAGCAAAATGGTTTCCATATAACAAGGGCGGCTCAAGGAGACAATGGTATGGAAATTATGATTATATAGTAAACTGGGAAAATGATGGTTTTGAAATACGCAATTTTAAAGATGATAAGGGAAGAGTAAGATCAAGACCGCAAAACACGGGATTTTACTTTAAGGAATCGATAACTTGGCCACTTATTACTAGCGGCGGATTTAGTATTCGATATCGTGAAAGAGGCAGCATACATGATGTTTCAGGAATGTCAGCTTTTACGAATGATCATAATAAATTAATATATTTATTGGGTTTAATGAGTACTAAAATTTCAGACTATATTTTTAAAATTCTAAATCCAACTATAAACTTACAAATAGGTGACTTTAATAACTTTACAGTATTAGAATCGCAGGATGATAAAATTATTAATATAGTAGAAGAAACAATAAAGTTAGCGAAGATTGATTGGAATTCTTATGAAGAAGCTTGGGACTTCGAGATCCACCCACTATTAGATATAAACAAACAAAACCAAGCTCCAAATACCATAGAAGAAGCTTACAAAAACTATAAACACTGCACTAACAACAATTTCAATCAACTAAAAGAAAATGAAGAAAAACTAAATGAGATTTTCATAAAAATATATGGTTTAGAAGATGTATTAGATAAATATGTTTCAGATAAGGAGATTACCATAGCAAAAATATTTGACCATAAAGACGATATATACGATGATATCAAAGGAAATGCATATATTCTAACTAAAGATCATGTAATCAAATCCTTTATATCCTATGGTGTAGGTTGTATATTTGGAAGATATTCCTTAGATGAAGAAGGACTAGTTTATGCTGGTGGAGAGTTTGATATAGAAAGATATAAAAAGATCAAACCAGTTGAAGACAATATAGTTTTAATAACAGATAAAGAATACTTTGAAGACGATCTAGCTAATCGCTTTGTAGACTTTGTTAGGGTAAGCTTTGGACCAGAAAATCTAGAAGATAACCTTAATTTCATAGGAGAATCACTTAAGGGAAATGGAACTTCTAGGCAAAAGATAAGAAACTATTTTGTAAATGACTTTTATAAAGACCATGTAAAGACCTATAAAAAAACACCAATATATTGGCTATATGATTCTTCAGCAGGAAAGACTAAAAGACAAAGCCAAGATGGTTTTAAGGCCTTGATCTATATGCATAGGTATAATGCAGATACTACAGGTAAGGTAAGAATAGACTATCTTCATAGGATCCAAAGGATGTATGAAAGCAGAATGGACTTCTTAAGAGATGATATAGCCCATAATAAAGATGCAAAGAAGGTAGCTGAATCAGAAAAAGAATTAGAAAAGATTATAAAACAAGTTAAAGAATGTAAAGACTATGATGAGAAAATAGGTCATATAGCTCTTTCAAGGATAGACATAGATTTAGATGATGGAGTAAAGGTAAACTATGAAAAAGTACAAACTGATGACAAGGGCAAGAAATTTAAAATATTAGCTAAGATATAATCAAAGGAAAGATTAAAAAAAAACTTGCATATATATCTACAACTTTTAAAAAATGCAGCTATATATGCAAGATTAGCAAAAAAGATTATATATGATTTAGAAAGTGGGTTGCAACTATGGCAGAACTAAATTTAAAACAAATAGAAGATAAGTTAAATAGTGAATTTAAAGGAGCTAGTCGTAAGTTAGTATTTTGGTATGATGAAAAAAGAGATTTTATAGGAGACATAGAGAGCTTAAATCTTGAAAATGCTAAAATACATAATCTAACTCCTACAAATTTATTTGCTACTAAGGTATTATTGGAAAGAAGAGACACCGAAAACAATTATTTAATATATGCACCTTTTAAAAGACCGGACAATAGGGAAAATCATTTATCAGATACAATCATTTATTCGAAAGAGTTTTTTGCAGATAGAACTTCTCTCTTGGCTGTGGATTTAGGTATTGATATATCATACAAACCTATATTAGAAAAATATATTAAGTTTTTCAATGCCAAGGATAGGACTAAAAGATTTTATGACCTGGAGGTTGACTCCTATAATGAAGAATCTATAGAAGTTGCCCTATTATCTGCTTTAACTAGATCAAGAGTTGTAAACTTTGAAGAGGTCCTAAGGATTGTATTATCTCAAGGTCTATCTGATAATAAATATATGGAAGAGTTTAGTAAATACGACTTGGAAGAAGCCTTTTGGAAGTATTGTAATTTAAACTTTTCCTATAAAGATGAGGAACCAAGCTTGATTAAGTTTTCCATAAGCCTACTATTAACCTATGCAGGAAGGCAAATGAATAAAGAGTTACCTAAAAATTTAAATAAATATATATTAAATAAACCAGGTACAGTTATGGCTTTTGTAGATCAAATGATGAATAGTTCCATATACATGGAAAGCTTTAGAAAAATTTCTGATGAAGTATATAAGGCTGTAGATGGACAGGCTGTTTTTAAAGATTATGATATAAAAGACTTGATGAATCTTGATGTATTTAAAGATATTGATAAATATATAATTACTTGGTCCATAGAAAGACTCTTAGATGAAAACTTAAATATAGAAGTTAATGGTTCTCCTATCTTAGATCTATTTAAAAGTAGAAAGTTTAAACACTTTAGAGACCTATATGGAAATAAATATGATCTTTTAATTAATGCATACTATCTAATCGCCAATAAAGATATTAAGATTGGAGATAATGTCCTAGAATTAGTAGAGAAATATCATGAAGAATATTATAAGATAGATAGCTATTATAGAAGATTTTATTACAACTTAGATAAACTAGAAAATAAGGCAATCTTTGAGGATTTACAAAACTTAGTGGAGAACATATATATTAATAGATATTTAGATAAGATTGCCAGGGAATTTAGTAATAATATGGACTATGATAAACTTGGACAAAAATATAAGCTTCAAAAAAACTTTTATAATAATTTCATCGCAGATTCAAAAGAGAGAATTATTGTAATAATATCTGACGCCTTTAGATATGAAGTAGGAAAAGAATTAGTAGAAAGATTTGAATATAATGAAAAAATCCAAGCTGATATCCAGCCTCAAATAGGAGTCCTACCAAGCTTTACCAGCTTAGGGATGGCTGCACTTTTACCCAATGAGAAAATAGAGATTAGAGAAGACTATTCAGTATATGTGGATGGGAAAGCTACTAGGAGCTTAACTGAAAGAAAGGCTATACTGGAAGCTAAAAACTCAAAGAGTGATTGTGTTCAATATGATGATTTAATAAAGATGACTAGAGACGGTATGAGGCAGTTTTTTGCTGGCAAGGAAGTAATATATATCTACCATAACCAGATAGACGCTAGAGGGGACAAGCTAAATACTGAAGATGAAGTGTTTGTTGCTTGCGATGAAGCTATGAATGAGATAGAAGACCTTATAAGAAGGCTTCCCAATACAGTTTCTGCAACAAGCTTTATAGTCACCGCAGACCATGGCTTTATCTATACTAGAAGTAAAAACCAAGAAGCAGACAAGATAAATAAATTCTTTAATGGAGAAGACAAGGTAAATAAAAGATTTATAATATCAGACAACACTTACGACATATTAGGAACCAAAAATATAATTGTGTCTGATGTTTTAGGAAACTATGATAAGAGAACTATTACCATGCCCTTAACTTCAAATGTATTTAAAGCCCAAGGGGGAGGACAAAACTTTGTGCATGGAGGAAGTTCACCTCAGGAAATCATAGTACCTGTAGTTAGTGTAAAGACTACCAAAGGTGCTGTAGATGTGGAAGATGTAAAAGTATCCTTGATAAGCGTGTTAACAAAGGTAACTAGTCTCTTAGTTAAACTAGATTTTATTCAACAGGAGGCAGTTACAGATATAATTAAACCTGCTAAATATAGTATTAAATTTGTGGATGAATCAGGAGAGTTAATATCTAATGAAGAAACATACCTTGCTAAGAGCAAGTCAACTAGTTCACCAGACCGTGTATTTAGTTTAAGATTTAATCTTAGAAATAAAAAATATAATAAAAATAGAAGCTACTATTTAACAATAACTAATACAGAGACAGGTATAGAGGTCTATAGACAAAAAACTATTATAGATATTGCTTTTGCAGATGAATTTGGATTTGATATATAGAAAGGGGAGGTATATATTGGAGACTTTAAATAGAGAAATAATATTAAATAAACTTATACAATACTTCCCTGGCAAGATTGTAAGGAAGGATTTAACTAAAAAGATTAAAGAGGGGGCAAATGTTCCAGTATATGTGCTAGAATATTTGCTAGGCATGTATTGTTCATCTCAAGATGAAGAGATAATAGAAGAGGGAGTAAAAAATGTAAAAAACATATTATCTAAAAATTATGTAAGACCTGATGAAGCACAAAAGATAATTTCAAAACTTCGTGAGCTAGGAAGCTATACGGTTATTGACAATATATCTGTAAAGTTAAATTATAAGACAGATATATATGAAGCAGAATTTTCTAATCTAGGCTTAAGAGGAGTTCCTATAGCAAGTGCCTATCCTTTGATGTATGAAAGACTTTTATCAGGAGGGATATGGTGTATTATAAAGATGGAATACTTTTATGATGAAGATGATAAGAAGGGAGTTCCCTTTATTATAGAAGAACTTACTCCAGTACAAATGCCTAAGATTGATTTAGATGAGATGAAAGAAGCTAGAAATAATTTTACTGATGAAGAATGGATTGAACTAGTACTTCGTAGTACTGGAATGGAAGCTGATAGTCTAGATGAAAGAGAAAAGTGGCTACACTTGGCTCGTCTTATTCCTTTAGTTGAAAATAACTTTAACCTATGTGAACTTGGACCAAGGGGAACGGGAAAGTCTCATATATATAAGGAAATAAGTCCCAATAGTATTCTTGTTTCAGGAGGGCAAACCACAGTTGCAAATTTATTTTATAATATGTCTACCAGGCAGGTAGGCTTAGTAGGTATGTGGGATTGTGTTGCCTTTGATGAAGTTGCTGGTATGACATTTAAAGATAAAGATGGAATCCAAATAATGAAAGATTATATGGCATCAGGATCTTTTGCCCGTGGTAAAGAAATGAAAAATGCTTCAGCATCTATGGTATTTGTAGGAAATATAAATCAAAGTGTAGATATACTCCTAAAGACTTCAAGTTTATTTGATCCATTCCCAGATGCTATGGGAACAGATACAGCTTTTTTTGATAGGATGCACTGTTATCTACCAGGTTGGGAAATTCCTAAATATAGTCCACATCATTTTACTGATGACTATGGTTTTATAACAGACTATCTTGCGGAAGTTATGAGAGAGCTTAGAAAAGTTTCCTATGCTGATAGCTATGATAAATATTTTAAACTAGGAAATCAGTTAAATCAAAGAGATACTATAGCCGTTAAGAAAACGGTATCAGGAATGGTAAAGTTAATTTACCCTCATGGAGAATTTGAAAAAGAAGATATAGAAGAAATACTAAGATTTGCCCTAGAGATGAGAAGAAGGGTAAAAGAACAGCTTAAAAAAATTGGTGGCATGGAGTTTTATGATGTAAATTTTTCATATATAGATAAAGAATCTTTTGATGAAGAATATGTACCTGTTCCAGAACAAGCTGGAGGAGGTTTAATTCCAGAGGGAATAGGAAAACCAGGGCATGTTTACCATGTAGGACGTGGTAAAACTGGAATGCTGGGTGTATTTAAATTAGAAACACAAATGACAACAGGGACAGGAAGATTTGAAAGAACAGGCTTAGGCTCAAACTCGGAAGCCAAAGAATCTGTAGATACAGCTTACAAGTATCTTAGAGCAAATAGTAAATCCATAAGTGGGAAGATAAGTACCACCACTAAAGACTACCTAGTAAACACACAAGATATGAACGGTATAGGTATGACTACAGGTTTAACACTAGCTACAATGGTTGCTATATGCTCTGTGGCCCTAGGGAAACCTGCTATAACTAGTATGGCTATACTAGGAGATATAAGTATAGGAGGAACTTTAATCAAGGTAGAAGAGCTAGCTAATACCCTACAAGTGTGTTTAGATAGTGGAGCTAAAAAAGTACTACTACCCCTAATTTCAGCAGCAGACTTAGGAACAGTACCACCAGAATTAGTTGGAGCCTTTAATCTGATATTTTATAGTACGGCTGAAGATGCTGTATTTAAGGCATTGGGAGTGGAGTGACATTTAGCTATAAAAAATTTGATCAGCCTAGTTAGAGTCAAGATATAAAAGGAGAATAATATAGCATGGAGAAAGTTGTAATAGCACTTCTTGGAACAGTAGTAGGTTTTTTATTAAGTTGGTTTAAAGAATTTATTCAGGATAAAGCAAAAGTTAAAATGAACTTAAAGACTGGAATACTTAATTATTTGAAACTAGAAGAAAATGATATAGGAGAGATAATCAAAGTAAAAACAGAGCCTACAAAAGCGGAGCAATTTTACCTTAATCTTAAATTTGATATTTTAAATATTGGTAAGATTTCAACAGGACTAATTGATATTTCCATTGAGTTATCGGCAAATAATCAAAAACTTTACTATTCTCCGATTCTTTTATTGCCAATTGACGATAAAAAGCTAGAAAATATTTCATTTAACCTAGATTCAAATAAAGTTTATACAGTAGAGACTACTCTAATATTAAAGAATCAAGATTCAAACTCTTTTTTATTTGATGATATTTCATTGTTACCAAATCAGAAAAAAAGTTTGAAAATCAAGGTAATTGCAACTACCTTACATAAGCAAAAATCATCATTAAGAATTGAGCCATTATCTATATTACATGCTTGATAATTGGAGACATTTAAAGAGTCTTTACATATTAATACTATAGATTTAGTAATTAAATATTGAATTAGTTAAGAAGCATATAGTTGCATATATATATTTAAATATATATATGCAACTATTTAAAACCTTTGATATAGAATGCTTTAATTTTAAAAGCACCAATAGTTTAAAACTGATAGTAAAAGTGATAAAATTAAAATAATAAAACAAAAAATAAAAGTAGGAGATGTTAATATGACAAGCTATTTAAAAAGAGATCAAGAAAATATGGACCACTTATTAGACCTTACTAAAAAAGAAGCAAGTGCTTTTTTACAAGGAGTAGAAGATAAACCTGTTGGTGTATATCCAGATCCATTTGCTAAAGAAGAACTAAAGGAAGAAGGAATCGGTGGGGAAAAGGCTTTAGAACATTTTAAGGGCAAGTATGCCAAGGGCTTAACAGCAAGTGCTGGTCCTAGATACTTTGGTTTTGTTATAGGTGGAACTACACCTGCAGCTTTAATGGGGGACTGGCTAGTAAGTACTTATGATCA
>NZ_JBQDAA010000006.1:0-31113 GCF_052089545.1 Tissierella sp.
TCAAAAAAGGTTTTATCGTAAAGGTATTAGTTGTATCATTATTATTGAGTTTAGTATTAACAGGCTGTGGTGGTAGTGATGATCCTCAAGAAGATTCAGGTGGAGGAGATGGAGATGGCTTAAAGATTGCTATAATTACTAGTCCTTCTGGTGTAGATGATGGATCTTTTAATGAAGCTAACTACAATGGTGTATTAGCATTTATTGATGAAAATCCAGATGCAGAAGTTAAAGCTATAAAAGAGCCTACTGGAGACCCAGCAGCAGGTGTTCAAGCTGTAGAAGATATAGTGGCAGATTATGATGTAATAATTACACCTGGATTTCAGTTTGCAGGTATATCTACTATAGCAAAAGAAAACCCTGAAAAGAAATTTATTTTAATTGATTCTGATCCTGAAGAAATTGATGGACAAGAAGAGTTTGAAAATATTTATGCTATGACTTTTGCTGAACAAGAAGGTGGATTCTTAGCTGGAATGGCCGCTGCTTTAGAGACAGAGACAAATAAAGTAGCAGCTGTAAATGGAATAGCATTTCCAACAAATGTAAACTATCAATTTGGATTTGAATCTGGAGTTCATTATGTAAATGCGGCATATGATAAAGATGTTGAAATTATTGACCTAGCTTCCTATGCAGGTACAGATGTTACTGGTGAAGATGTAGCTGGTAACTATGTTGGTGACTTTAATGATGAAGCAACAGGTAAAGTAATAGGAAACAACTTAATAAATGAAGGTGTTGACATCATATTTGTAGTAGCAGGTGGAAGTGGTAATGGTGTATTTACAGCAGCAAAAGAAACTGATAAAGATGTAAAATTAATCGGTGGAGATATTGACCAATATGATGATGGTGTAGATGGAGATGAAAATATTATATTGACTTCTGCATTAAAGATAATGAGCACAAATGTGGAAAGATCTTTAAATATGATAAAAGATGATGAATTTGAAGGAGAAAATGTTTTACTAGGAGCAGATACTGATTCTGTAGGCTATGTAAAGGAAGAAGGACGTCATCAATTATCAGAAGATACTATCTCTAAGATAGATGAAGCATACGATTTAATGAAAGAAGGAGAAATAGTTCCAGCTGGAAACTTTACTGAACATAGTGTGAAAGATTTCCCAGGATTACCAGAATAGTAAGAGATTTTTAATATAAGAAGATTGCATTTTACAAAGATTTATTGTTTTCCATTTGAAATATATTGGAAAGCAATAAATCTTTTAAATCAATAGGATTGAGGAGAATAAATATGTCTGAAAATATTATTGAGATGAAAAACATTACAAAAAGATTTCCTGGAATAATTGCAAATGATAATATAAGTATTCAAATAAAAAAAGGTGAAATATATGCTATTCTTGGAGAAAATGGTGCAGGTAAATCTACTCTTATGAGTATGCTTTTTGGTATGTATGAGCCAGATGAAGGTGAAATATGGATCAGAGGCGAAAAAGTAAATATTGAATCGCCAAACCATGCTACAAATCTAAATATTGGGATGGTTCATCAACATTTTAAACTTGTTCAAAACTACACAGTAACTGAAAACATAATACTGGGAATAGAGCCAATAGATAAATTTGCTGGGTTTTTTCCTTATGTAAATATAAAAAAAGCTAGTAAAAACATCGCTGAATTATCAAAAAAATATGGCTTAGAAATAGATCCAGATAAAAAAATAGAAGATATAAATGTATCTTTTCAACAACGTGTAGAAATTATAAAAATGTTATATAGGGAAGCAGAAATACTTATACTTGATGAGCCAACAGCAGTACTAACACCCCAAGAAATAGATTATTTTCTTGGGATTATTGAAGGGCTTAGAAAAGATGGGAAAACTATTATACTAATAACTCATAAGCTAGAAGAAATCAAGAGAGTAGCCGATAGGTGTGCCATTTTAAATAAAGGTAAGTTGATAGATGTTTTAGATGTAAAAGATACTTCTACAAAAACTATGGCAAATTTAATGGTAGGGAGAGAGGTTTCCTTTGAAACAGAAAAATCACCTAGTAACTTTGGAGATACTGTGCTTGAAGTAGATAATCTTTGTGTGAAAAATCAGGATAATTTTGAAGTGGTAAAGGATGCATCTTTTAAAATACATAGTGGTGAAATCTTTGCAATAGCAGGGGTATCAGGAAATGGTCAAGTAGAAATAGCAGATACTATTGCCGGACTTACAGATTTATGGGATGGGAAAATCTATTTAAATGGAAAAGATATAAATAATTATAGTATTAGGGAAAGAACAGAAGCTGGAATCTCTTATATTCCACAAGATAGACAATCTTATGGACTAATACTTGACTTTTCCTTAGCAAAAAATCTTGCATTAAAAGATTATTACAAAGACCCTTTTTCTGTTAATGGTGTTATGAACAATAAAGTTATTGACGAATATGGAGAAAAGCTAATAGATAAATACGATATACGTAGTGGTCAAGGTATTAAAACTCAGGTGCGTAGTATGAGTGGTGGTAATCAGCAAAAGGCAATTATTGCAAGGGAGATAGAACTAAAATCATCCCTTATGATATTTGTTCAGCCAACAAGAGGCTTAGATATTGGTGCTATTGAAAACATACAAAAAATGATTATAGAACAAAGGGATAAAGGTGCGGCTGTTCTTCTAGTATCTTTTGAACTAGATGAGATTATGAATATTGCCGATACTATAGGAGTTATATATAATGGAGAAATACAAAAGATAGCAGCTGCTGAAACATTAACAAATACAGAGGTGGGAGAGTTTATGATGGGTGTTAAGATATGAAGAAAAACAATAAAAAAGTGAAGACAAAAAATAATATTATAAGTAAAACGGCTATCAAACTAATGGGTAATGAAAAATGGCAAAATATCACTATACCAGCTTTCTTAATATTTTTAAGTTTTTTTGCAGCTTCTATTATAATTTTAATACTTGGAAAAAATCCTTTAGGTGCATTTTATAATCTTTTACAAGGAGCTGGAATAGCACCTAAAATATCTTATGCTGGTAGTAAAAGTATGTTGACAGACTTTTTGGCTTTATTAAACTATATGACTCCTATGATATTCGCATCTTTAGCAGTTGCTGTTGCACTTAAAGGTGGACTTTTCAATATAGGAGTATCTGGACAAATGCTAGTATCAGGATATTTTGCAACCGTAATAGTAGGTTATAGTGGATTGAATAGCTTTATGGCAAAACCACTTGTTTTGCTTGTTGGTATAATAGTAGGAGCTATTATAGGTGGACTAGTTGGTTTATTAAAACATAAATTTAATATAAATGAAGTTGTATCATCTATAATGTTCAATTACATTATACAATATGTATTAAGCTTTTTTATTCACTCAAATTATATAGATCCAGTATCTAGACAATCTAGAAATATTACTAGTGCGGCAAGATTAACATTAGTAGATGTTGAACTTTGGGGTCTAAAGATGGATATTTCTTTTGGAATCATTATAGCTATAATTATAGCTATAGTCTTAAAGTTTTTCCTTGATAAATCTCGTTCTGGTTTTGAGATAAAGGCAGTAGGCTCTAACGATAAAGGGGCTGAATATGCTGGTATAAAAGTAGGTAGAACTATGGTTTTAACCATGGCTCTGTCAGGAGCACTTGCTGGTTTGGCAGGAGTTACTTACTATCTTGGATACTATGAATCAATTCAACCAAGAGTATTGCCAAGTATGGGTTTTGATGCAATTGCTGTTGCCTTATTAGGAAATGCAAACCCCTATGGAATTCTTGCATCATCTTTTATAATATCTATAATTGATAAAGGAAGTACTTATATGAGTTCGATAGCAGGGGTTAGACAAGAAATAGCATCTGTTATTACTGGCTTGATTTTACTATTTAGTGCTTGTAGCACATATATTAGACATAAGATTAGAAGTAATAAAGATAGATTAGGATATAGGCCAGGAAAGGAGAGTGAAAAATAATGGATACAGTTATTATCGATGGATTATCCTTTGCATTACCTCTTTTTATAATGGCCATAGGTGGTATCTATAGTGAAAGAAGCGGAATAATTAACTTAGCTATTGAAGGTTTACAAGGTTTTGGAGCATTTTTTAGTGCTTTATTTGTAGTATTAATTTCTAATTTCTTAGATATTCCTATGCAAAAGTTATTATATCTAGCACTTTTCTTAGCTATGATAGGTGGTATGTTATTTTCTATACTTCATGCACTTTTGTGTATACATTTTAAAGCAAATCAAGTAATTAGTGGTGTAGTTATAAATATACTTTCTATGGCTACAACTGTTTTTCTAACAACACAAATAAATAGCATAGTTTTTGGTGCTATGTCAGATAAATTTCAAATAGGTACATCATCTAGATTTACAGTTGGAGGTTTATCTAGCATACCTATAATAGGTGCTATATTTAAAAATATATATCCATTTGAACTAGTAATAATAGTTATAGCTATATTTGCCGCTTATGTTTTAAACAAAACAAAGTTTGGCTTAAGACTTAGGGCTTGTGGAGACAATCCTCATGCTGTTGATGCAGCTGGAGCTGAAGTATCTAAAGTTCAATTTAAGGCAGTTATGATATCAGGAGCATTATCAGGATTAGGTGGTATAGCCTTTGCATATTCTATATCTACTAATTTTTCACCGTCAATTTATATGGGATATGGTTATTTGGCAATTGCAGCATTAATCTTTGGAAATTGGAAAGTGCTTCCTACTTTTGGAGCTTGTCTTCTATTTGGTTTTGCAAGGTCAGGCGGATATTTTATTGCACGTATGCTTGAACTGCCAAGTACATTTTCAGATTTGATTATGATACTTCCGTATGTAGTGACACTATTACTACTTATATTTTTCTCAAAGACTAATCATCCGCCAAGAGCTTTAGGTGATATTTATGATAAAGGGAAAAGATAGTAAAATTACTGTAGGTTTTTTTATATCTAAAGTATCAATATGAGAGTAATTGATTTAAATTCTATATATGCGGGTAATATATAATATAGATGAGTACAATATTTTATATTATAGATAGAACTATTTAAGAGATGTTTATATGGAGGTATTAAGATATGGAAAAACAATTTTTAGAAATTAAAAATATTGAAAAAGTTACACATAATGTATTAGAATTTACTTTAGAGGATTCAGAGGTAATTGATTTTGTTCCTGGACAAGCAGCTGAAGTTGCTATTGATAAGGATGGATGGCGTGATAAAGGAAATCCATTCACATTTACGTCACTACCACCTGAAGACCACTTAGAATTTACAATTAAAATTTATCCAGATCATGAATGTGTAACAGAAGAATTATCAAAATTAGAAGTAGGAGACAGACTGATTTTAAAAGATGTCTTTGGAGCTATAGAATATAAAGGAAAAGGTACTTTCATTGCAGGTGGAGCAGGAGTTACACCATTTATTTCAATAATTCGAAATCTAGACAAAAAGGGAAAATTAGATGGCAATAGATTAATATTTGCTAATAGTAAAGAAATAGATATAATCAATAAAAAAGAATTTGAGTCAATGCTAGGGGAGGACTTTTTAAATATTTTATCACGTGAAAAGGTAGAAGCTCATGCGCATGGGCGTATTGATACTGAATATTTAAAGAATAATATTACTTCGCTAGATGATTACTTTTATGTTTGTGGACCAGAAGCTATGATGAATGCTGTAGAAGATTCATTAAAAGAACTTGGTGTTAAAAAAGATCAAATTGTAAAAGAAGTATTTTAATATAATTTAAACTTGCTTAAGATAAATAACAAATAAAATCTCACCATAAATATTTATGGTGAGATTTTTATGAGTTAATGTTTTATTTATATGCTATAATATCTGCATTTCCAATGTATTCTTTTATTCTTAAACCATATCCCCATTTATTTGCATATTCATCTGTAACTTCATTTACTTGGATATCTATATTTTTAAATCCAGTGTCGATTAAAGTTCTTTTTATCTCTTCCAGAGATATTGCTCCGCCAACTCAGGTTCCATGAACCTTTGGGCTGTTTTTGATTTCCTCTGGTAACTCTTTTTTGAGTACTATATCAGAAAGACTCATCCTTCCTCCAGGCTTTAATATCCTGTAGATTTCACTATAGACTTGGGGCTTATCGGTAGAAAGGTTGATTACACAATTTGACATTAAGAGATCTAAATAGTTGTCTCTTATAGGTATATATTCGATTTCCCCTAGTCTAAACTCAGTGTTTTTAAATCCCCTTTTATCCTTTATTTCTCTGGCCTTTTCAAGCATTTTATAGTTATTATCAATTCCTATTACAAGTCCTGACTCTCCTACTAATTTGGCTGCTAAAAATGAATCCATTCCTTTACCAGATCCAAGATCTGACACAATTTCGCCAGCTTTAGGTTTACCTCTTTCTTTAGGATTTCCACATCCTAGGCCCATTTGAGCTTCATCAGGAATGTTTTTAAGATCTTCTTCACTATATCCTAATGACTTGTTTAACTCATCTATATCACCTTTTACTTTAACCTCGTTTTCTGCTATTTCATCGTAAAAATGGTTGATAGATTTTCTAATATCTTTTTTATCCATAAATTACTCCTTTCTATTAATAAGTGATGATTTAAATACTTATTTTAAAAGATGTTTTAAATACTTCTTATTTATATATTATCATTAAATTATTTAAATATCTATTTTAGAAGATAATTTCTTTATCAATAAATAGTGAAGGAAAGCAGTAGCTATGAAGTTTTGAAATAGATTTATGAAATTTGTTTTTATATGCTATAATTTATATTACTTGAAAATAATATAGAGATGGTGATAAAAATGAAGGGAAAATTTAAAATAGGGATGCCGGCTTTAGTAGAATGCAGTTCATTAAATGAATTAGTTGATTTATGTTTGGAGTTAAAATTAGATTTTATTGAGTTAAATATGAATTTACCTTACAATTTTATAGAAAATATAAATCCCCAAATATTGAAAAAAATAACAAAGGAAACAAATGTAGAATTTACAATGCATATGCCTGATGAAGCAGACCTTGGAACTTTTTACGAAAGTGTAAGAAAAGGTTTTGTAGAGCTTTTTTTAGATACATTAGATTGGTCTTTTGAATCTGGAGCTAAACTTTTAAATTTACATATTATTGAAGGAGCTAAAATGACCCTTCCAGATAAAAAAGTGTATATTTATGATCAGTATTGTAAAGAGTATTTAGATAAGTTTATTAGATCTATTAAAATTTTATCAAAAAGAGCAGAGAAGTATGATGTAACTCTAGCAATTGAAAATAGTAGTAATTTTGGGAAAACTTATATTCAAAAAGTTTTAGATAAATCAATACAATACCCTAATGTAAAACTTACTTGGGATACAGGTCATGATGCAGTAAGTGATTTTAGGGATAGGAAATACCTAATGAAAAATACAGAAAAAATAGCCCATATGCATTTCCATGATGCAAGGGGGAAAAACGATCATCAAATTCCTTTTGATGGAGACTTAAATATAAATGAATTAGTAAGTTTTGCTAGAAAGAATGAAATAGGAATGCTTATAGAAGTGAAAACTAAAGATGCTTTAAAAAGATCAGTGGAAATATTAAGAAATAAAAACATAATATAAATATAATTTTAAGAAAGAATAAAGCCTGTATAATAGTTAAATACTATTATACAGGCTTTATTAAATTAGTTTTAAAAACTGTTGTAGTGAACCTTATCATAAGATAAGCTTTCTTGACTATGAACTTTCTTTTCTTCATCAGGATGACCTATAGCTAACATACACTCAACTCGATAGTTGTTAGGAATGTTTAAAATCTCCTTTACACAATCTTCTACACTTTCTTCATTTTCATTTAATCTTTCACGTACTTGAATCCAGCAGGAGCCAAGGCCTAGTGATTGAGATGTTAATTGGATTACAGTAGCCATAATAGATGCATCTTCGATCCAAATATTAGTAAGATTTGGATCTGCAATTACAACGATTCCAAGTCCGGCATCCTTCATATGAGCTGAAATTTTTCCTCTTGATTTTCCAAGTTTAGCTAAGACTTCTTTATCATTAACAACAAGCACTTGCCATGGTTTTATATTTCTACCTGAAGGAGAAGTCAAAGCTCCTTTTAATATCTTATCAATAGTTTCTTTTTCTATTTCTTGATCTTTATACTTTCTAATTGTTCGTCTATTCATTAATAAATCTAACATAAGAACCCTCCCTATTATATAAAAATATTATAACATATATAGTAGAAAGGGCTAAATATATTTTATAGTAAAAATGAAGTAGATTTTCTAATAGATAAGTTAACATCAACTATAGAATCATCAGGATATTCATCATTTAAAAGCTTCATCATTAAATCCACAGATTTTTCACCTACTTCTTTTGCATTTTGATTTACTGAAGTTAGGGAAGGATGCATGATAGAAGTTAACATACTATCATCATATCCTATGACAGAGATGGCTGAAGGTACTGATATTTCTTGTTCATCTAAAAATTTTATGATTCCTGATGCAACCAAATCATTTGGAGCCACAATAGCATCTACTTCTCTTCCACTTTCAATTATTTTTTTTGCAGTTATATATCCTGAATCATGATTGTACTGGGAAGTAAAGATTAATGAAGGATCGTATTCAATTCCTTCTTCCTCAAGTGCATTTAGATAGCCTTGAAATCTATCTAAAGATGTATAGAAACCTGCTTCAGGAGAGTTAGACATCTTTACTAAATCAGCATTTTCATCTGGAAGATTCCAAAAGCCAGCTACAAAACATATATTTTTTCTGTTTAATCTAAGTAAATATCTTGTAGCTACATATCCTCCCTTAACATTGTCAGCATAGACATGTGGTATATTTGGAACAATATCTCTTCTATAAGAAATAACTACAGGGATATTTTTAAAGTATTCTATTTCTTCAAAGGTCTCATTTCTTGCAATAGGACAATATATAAGTCCATCTAAGACTGACCTAGATAAAAGCTTTAATGATTTCTTTTCCTGTTCCACACTTCCATCAGAAGAAGATACTATTATAGTATTATTTTTTTTCTGTGCTCTTGATATTGCACCTGCTGCTATACCTGTAAAGAAAGGAGTAGATATATCAGGTAATAAGATACCTATAGTACCAGTAGCTTGACCTTTCATAAATCTAGCAGCAGGATTTGGCCTATAGTTTAGTTTGTCAACTGCATCCCACACCTTATCAACCATATCATTATCTTCTTTTAACTTTCCGTTTATAACTCTAGAAACAGTTGATATAGAAACCTTAGCATAATCTGCTACATCTTTCATAGTAACTACCTTTTCCAAAACCAATCCCCCTAATTTAAAATATTAATGACTTTGTTTTTTTTATGCATTATAAAAATATGATATAAGCATTGTAGAAATCGTTTGCTATAATTTAGTATAATATAAAAAACATATAATTACAATAAGATGAGTTTACTATAAAGTCATATATAATAGAAGAAAACAAGCTTTTAGCAGTCAAAATCAATATTTATAAATTCAAATTTAGGATTTGACAAAATATAAATTATAAAATATACTAGGAACATCAGAAATCGTTTGCGGGTTTCAGTACATATGATAAATTGGAAGGAGATATTTAAATGAAAAAGATTATTGCTTTAATCATGGTATTATCTATTGTTTTAGTAAGTTTAGTTGGATGTACTCAAGACACTGGTCCAGAGGCAGAAGAGCCTCAAAATGGAAATGAAAGTGTAAGCGAAGATTTTCCCAATAATAAGATAAACTTGATTGTACCTTGGTCAGCTGGAGGCATTACAGATAGAGTTGCAAGAGTATTTGCACCCTTATTTGAAGAACACTTAGGACAGGCTGTAACTGTAGTAAATAAAGAAGGAGCTTCAGGTGCTATAGGTACTGAATTTGCATATGGACAGCCAGCTGATGGATATAATGTATTGTTTTCAGCAGAAACTCCAGGGGTATTTCAAGTTATGGGTACTAGTGACTTAAGTTTTAAAGATTTTGATGCTTTGAAAATGGTTATCCAAGATACAAAAGTTATTGTAGTTCCTAAAGATTCTAAATATGAAACATTTGAAGATTTAATAAAAAATATAAAAGCAAATCCTGGAAAAGTAAAAATGTCCTACTCAGGCCCTGGTGCTAGTGGTCATCTACAAGGATTATTATTTGAAGAAGTAGGACTTGATATATCAATGACTCCTTATGGTGGAGGAAGCCCAGCTATGACAGCTACTATAAGTGGTGAGGTTGACTTTACCTTTGGAAACTATGGTACAGTTAAGGATTACTTAGAAGTAGGAGATCTTAGAGCCTTAGCAGTATTTGGAGACGAAGAATACCATGCACTACCAGGTGTTCCGCCAATGACAAAAGAGCTTCCAGAAACAGAGAAATATCTACCACTATATTTCCCCAATACTCTTTTAGTTAAAGAAGAAACTCCAGAAGATGTAAAAGAAGTATTGATAGAAGCTGCTACAAAGGCCTTTGAAGATCCTGAGTGGGAAAAATTTGTAGAAGAACAATCATATACTGCACTAGATCATTTTGAACCAGAAGAAATAGATGAATATTGGAATAGATTTACTTCTATTACATCATATTTATTGTATGATGCAGGTGCGGCAGAAAATGATCCAGAAGAATTTGGAATAGAAAGATTTGAAGAATAGTTTTTTATAGGTAAATAGCATTTAGATATCTAAATGCTATTTCTTTATAATTTATACTATATGAAGGAGGTTAAAGAGTTTAAATGGAAAAAAAATCTTTTTTAAAAAATAATAGATTGATAGAAGGTATAGTTATTTCATTATTAAGTATATTTTTTATAATTGAGTCTTTAAAACTACATAGTGGTCAATCATGGGCCTTATCTCCAGCCTTATTTCCTTTAATAATTACTATTTCCATATTGTTTTTTTCAGTATGGCTTATAATAAAAAGTTTAAAAGAAGAAAGATCAAATACTAATCTTATTAAAACTGAAGGCATCATGAAACTTATTTTTGTTATTATAATATCAATTTTATATTTAGTTTTCTTACAAAAGTTACACTTTTTAATTTCAAGTATAATTTACTTATTTTTATTTTTATTTATATTAGGTGAGAGAAGATGGTGGTTATTGGGAATTATTTCACTTATAACTCCAGTATTAATACAGTATATATTTGGTAACTTATTAGGTGTATTTTTACCATAAATATATTAAAGTTTTATAGTATTTAAATTTATAGCGTATTAAGGAGTTGATATTTTGATTGGAGATATATTTTCTATAATAGATTTTAATTTTATATTGTTAGTTTCTTTAGGGTCTGTAGCTGGTCTATTTGTAGGAGCTATGCCAGGACTTTCTGTAACTATGGCAACAGCGCTACTTGTCTCAGTTACATTTACTTGGGATGTAAATAGTGCTATGGCTCTAATAATGGGAGTGTTTACAGTAGGTGTATATTCAGGAGCGGTAACTTCGATTTTGATTAATATACCCGGAGCCCCATCATCAGTAGCTACAACATTAGATGGATATCCTATGGCAAAAAAAGGTGAGTCATTACTTGCTTTAAAAACAGCAGCTTATTATTCATTTTTAGGAACTATGGTAGGACTTATAGTTTTAGCCTTAAGTGCAAAACAAGTTAGTAAATTAGCACTTTCTTTTACTCCAATAGATTACTTTTTATTGGGCCTATTTGGGCTCACAACAGTAGGTTCTTTAACTGCAGAAGACTTTACTAAAGGTATGATAAGTGCATTTGTAGGCGTATTTATAAGTACTATAGGAATAGATCCTATTATGGGTATGGGTAGATTTACATATGGAAATGTAAATCTTCAAAGAGGAATATCCATAATACCTGCACTAATAGGATTATTTGGATTTTCTGAAATTTTATATCAGATTTATATAGGATCTGGAGAAAAAAAGAGGATTAGTATTTCTAAAACAAAGGTAAAGGTAAAAGAAATATTTAGCCATTGGATATTAGGGATAAGATCTGCAATAATGGGAGTTTTAATAGGAGCCCTACCTGGAGCAGGTGGTCCAGTTGCAGCACTTTTAGCTTATGACCAGGCGAAAAAGACTACAAAAGAACCAAAAGTTCCATTTGGTCAAGGTGCCATGGAGGGATTAGTAGCAAGTGAAGCTGCAAATAATGCAGTTATTGGTGGTTCACTGATCCCTATGCTTACTTTAGCTGTTCCTGGAGATGCAGTTACTGCTGTTATATTATCTGCATTTTATGTCCATGGTTTAAGACCAGGACCATTATTATTTACTGAAACACCAGAGATGTTTAGTGTAATATTAGCCGGAGGATTTATAGGAAGTATAATGATATTAATATTGGGACTTACAGTAGCACCTTTATTAGCTAAGGTGGCTACCATAAAGCAAAGACATCTATTTCCTATAGTTGCAGTTCTTTGTATAATAGGTGCATATTCAGCTAGTACAAATACTTTTGATATATTGCTTATGTTAATCTTTGGTATATTAGGTTTTATAATGAGAACAAGAAAATATCCAGTGGCACCTATAGTTTTGGGATTAGTATTGGGAGGTATAATGGATTCTAACTTTAGAAGGGCTATGTCACTTATTCAAACATCAGAAAATGTAATGGGAGATCTTTTCTTTAAACCCATTACAATAATACTACTTTTGGTTTTAGTACTTTCGGTGTTATCAAATTTTATATCAATGGAAAAGATAAAAAGAACTTTTAAATAAAAATAAGATAATAATATAGTGAGATTCATATAGATAAAAAGGGTATATATACTATTAGAGGTGATATTTATGGACTATAAAAAAACTTTAGCAGGAACACTTGGAGGCACAGTTATAGGTGCTGGAATAGGTGGGAAAAAAGGAGTAGAACTAGGCTTAGGTCTAGGTATAAAAATTGGTTTTATAGCAGGAGTAACAGCAGGAGTTTTGGGTACTAAGATTTGTATGGTAAGTAAAAACATTATAAAAAAAAGAAATAAACAAATACAATAAAATGTTTTAAACAGCATGATTCTAATTAAATATTAGAATCATGCTGTTTAATTTTTTGTAATATTTTTTTAAAAGAAGTTGTATGTTAAAAAACTATATCTAGGAAAATATCTTTATAAAGCACAAAAGTATGTCCTGCTGAGTATATTAAATTAAAGGGTGAAATATAATATTTTAAATTTATAAACCTTTAAATTATTTAATATGAATAGGAGGGATACTATGGATCGCTTACCAGATTCTGCATTAGTACTAGTTCCAGGTGGAACATTAATTACAGATACCCCTGAAGAAGGACGTGCCTTAGCAATGTTAATGGCCCGTCATACAATTCACAATATACAGCCAAATTTGGAAGTTTTAAAAAAAGGTCGAAAGATCTATTCTGTAAATCCAGATAGTCTTATTGCAGCAGGACAGGTTGTTGCAATTGAATTTCAAACTGTAGCTGCAGCCAATAATTATTGGAAACAATGTTATTATAGAAAAGAAGATATGTAGTTTAAGCATAAAAGCCCTTCTAATTATTTTTTTGTAATTAGAAGGGCTTTGTTATAATTTATATAAATAAACTTGGAATAAAAATAATTATAGATAGTTAAATGGTTCAAAAATATTAATATGGGTAAATTAAAGGAAAGAGAAGTAGACTTTAATATATGAAAAATACAAAATAGGAAAGTGAAAATATGGTATTTATAGACTTTTTAATTAGAAAATTTAAATTTATAGGACTAATAATTATTACAGTTTTTATCTTACATATAGCCCTAGGCAAACCTAGATGGCAAAGACTTAACAAGACAATTATCTAAAAGCATGCATATGCCAGCTTTTATACTGGACCATACTGCGGATATAGATTCCAATTCTTATTATAAAGCACCTATAGACAATACATTGGATAAATATCCTCTTGTCATTATATCTCACGGGTGGAAAGGTTTTAGAGAGCTTAATACAGATTATGCTGAAGAGTTAGCCTACCAATCATGTTGATTTTACAATGTCTTATATGTATTCTCCTTTAACAAAATATATAGGTTTTACAGGAAAATTAGGGGGAAGAAAATCTTCTAGAGTACAAAGGGAAATCATTACTAGTTTTTTTAATAAAAATTTTAAAAGTATTGATGAGTATAAGGATGAAAACTATCTAGATGAAATAGTAGAAAGATATAAATATATAAACTTTAAGTAAGTTTATATAAATGTTAATATACTAATATAGTATAAAGTATATTAAATAAAGGATAAAAAGAGGGATATTATGTGTACAGGTATAAAAATAGATTATAAAGATGGTTGTGTTATGGGAAGGACAATGGACTATGAAGTTCCAGTAAACTATAATGCACTTTATCTTCCAAGAGATTACAATATTTGTGATGATTTAATGGGCAATCCATTGTATTCTAAATATAAGACAATGGGAGTTTGTTTTGAAAATAAGACTCCTTTAAAAGATGGTATAAATGAGCATGGGCTTATAGGCATTACCAATACTTTTACATCTTTTAATCTATACAATAAAGAGATAAATAAGGAGAAATTCAATATTTCTAGTTTAAATTATTTAACATATGCACTTTCAAATTATAAATCTGTAGAAGAGGTTATAGAAGATTTACATAATATTCATATGTCTACAAGAGATTATAAGGGAGAAAAGGTATCATCACCAGATTTTCATTTTATGTTTACTGATGCTAGTAAAAGATGTATTGTTATAGAACCTAAAAAAGGGAAACTAGAATATTATGAAAGCCCATATAATGTAATGACTAATTCACCAAGTTTCAAGTCGCATGTTAGAAGATTAGAAAAACATATAGATCTAGATGATCTTGAAGGATTTAATTCTTCTAAGGATTTACCAGGAGGTTACGATCCTTTTTCTAGATTTATTAAAGCTTATTATTTAAGAGAAATGAATGTAAAATCTAGAAATTCTAAAGAAGCATTTTCTCATTTTTATAATATAATAGGTACAATGGTTATGCCAGAGGGCTTTGTTAGAAATAAAAAATATAATGAAACTACTTATACTAGGTATATTTGTGCTTATGATACAAAAAACAAACTCTTAACTGTAAAATTTCATACAAATCCAACAGTTTATGAATTAAGTTTTGAAGATATAAAGAATAAGGATAAGAGGCATGAATTTTTTATAGACTTGGATTTTGTAACACAGAAATTATAAAAAGAATTAATATAAAATATATTGAAAAGGGGTTTTATAGTTGTAATAAAAAGTATGTTTTGAAAGGGGAGATTATTTGAATATACTTTTAGAAAAAATAAAAGAAGTATTATTATCAGTCTTACCTATAACACTTTTAGTTGTTATTTTAAACTTTACACTTGTTCCTATAGACAGTGATATGTTAGCTAGGTTTTTGATAGGAGCTATCTTAGTTGTTATAGGATTAGGAATATTTTTATTTGGAGCACATATAGGAGTTGGACCTATTGGGAATCTTATGGGGAATACTATTGCTAAAACAAATAGTAGGTATATTGTTTCTATCTTAGGTTTTATATTAGGGTTTCTAATAACTATAGCTGAACCTGATTTACAAATCCTAGCTGATCAAGTTAAACTAGCATCTGGAGGTATTATATCTAGCTCACTAATACTCATAGTTGTATCAATAGGCGTAGGTCTCATGGTTTCCATAGGACTACTTAGAATACTATATGAAAAACCTTTGAACAAGATATTTACTATGACTTATTTGCTTATTTTTGTTTTAGGAGTAATAGTATCAGAAGAATTTTTAGCTATATCAGTAGATGCATCTGGAGCAACGACTGGTGCTATGACTACACCATTTATACTCGCACTAGGCTATGGAGTATCCCAGCTAAAGGGTGGTAAAACTTTAGAAGAAGACAGTTTTGGAATGGTGGGACTTGCTTCTGCAGGTCCAATTTTTGCTATAATGATTATGAGTATAGTTTCAGGAATAACAAATGTGCAAGGAGAAGTAGAAACTTTCGTTCCTAATCTTGGTATAATTGCACCTTATTTTAAAATATTTCCTCAATTATTAAAAGAGACTGTAGTAACCTTGATTCCACTATTAGTATTATTTTTAATATTTGATAAGATTAGTTTCCATCTAAATAAAAAAAATAAAGGCGCAATACTTAAGGGACTTTTTTATACGTTTTTTGGTCTTACCTTATTTTTAGTAGGTGTAAATGCAGGATTTATGGAAGTAGGTAGGGTGATGGGTCAAGGAATCGCAGAGTCAAAATATCCTTTTATGCTTCCTACAATTGGTTTTTTATTAGGTATGTTAGTTGTATTAGCAGAACCAGCAGTTTATATATTAACAGAACAGGTAGAAGATGTTACAGCTGGACATATAAAAAAGAAGCTTATATTGACTACGCTTTCTCTAGGTATTGCCTTTGCAGTTGCAATGTCTATGCTTAGAATTATGATACCAAGTTTAAAATTATGGCATTTTTTGTTACCGGGTTTTGGATTAGCAACTTTTTTAAGTTACAAGGTTCCGCCTATCTTTGTTGGTATAGCTTATGATTCAGGCGGTGTAGCATCTGGACCTATGACAGCTACCTTTGTTCTAGCCTTTGCTCAAGGTGCTGCAAATATTATTCCAACAGCAAATGTTATGATAGATGGTTTTGGAGTTATTGCAATGGTGGCTATGATGCCTTTAGTAGCTATACAGCTGCTTGGACTTATATTTAAGATAAAAGCTAAAAAGGAGGGGTAATTATTTATGACTTTAAATGATGATAAGCTTATTCTTTTTTGTTCTATTATAGACTTTGGGAAGGGAAGCAAAGCTTTAAAATTGGCTAAAAAAATAGGAGCATTGGGGGGAACTATTTTTTTAGGAAAAGGAACAGTTAAAAATGAAATATTGAACATATTAGGTGTTTTAGATATAAGAAAAGAAATATTTATAACTATTATAGATGAAGAACTTGAAGATGTTTTTTATGACGAGATGGCCAACAAATTCAAATTAGACCATCTAAATCGTGGTATAGCATTTTCTATACCACTTAAAAGCTTCTTGAAAGCTAATGAAGAAAAGTATATAGTAAACACTGAAAAGAAGGGTGTGAAGGATGTGGATTATGAAGCTATATTTATTATTGTAGATAAAGGTCTATCTGATGATGTATTAGAAGTAGCAGAAGAGGCTGGATCCAAAGGTGGAACAGTAATACATGGAAGAGGATCTGGAAGTGAGGAAAAGGAAAAATTATTTAATATAGAAATTGAACCAGAAAAAGATATAATACTTATTTTATCCAAGGTAGAAGAGTCAGCTAAAATTGTAAAATCTATAAAGAAGTTGTTAGATATTTGTAAACCAGGTGCAGGTATAGTATTTACACTTGATGTAAATAAAACTTTGGGCTTATATGAATAATAAATAAAATTGCCAAGACTTTTATAAAAGTCCTGGCAATTTTATTTGGAATTATATTTAATCATAAAGACATAAAGACATTAATAAGCTAATACTTTTGATAAAAATTCTTTTGTTCTAGGATCCTTTGGATTTTCAAATATATCAACCGCTTCATTTACCTCTACAATTCTTCCTTGATCCATGAAGACAACTTTATCAGCTACTTGTTTTGCAAAAGCCATCTCGTGAGTTACTACTACCATAGTCATACCTGTTTGAGCTAGTGTTTTCATTACATTTAAAACTTCTCCAACCATTTCAGGATCGAGAGCAGAGGTAACTTCATCAAATAACATTATTTCAGGATTCATAGCAAGTGATCTAGCTATAGCTATTCTTTGTTTTTGTCCACCAGAAAGAGAGCCTGGATAAGAATCCTTTTTATCTAATAAACCCATAGTTTCAAGTAATCCTATAGCTTTTTCTTCTGATTTTTTTTTAGTAAGTTGGGCTGTTAGAATTGGAGCTAAAGTTATATTTTCAAGAACTGTTTTGTGGGGAAAGAGGTGGAAGTGTTGAAAGACCATTCCTATCTTTTGTCTTATCATATCTATTCCCTTACCAGATTTTGATATATCCTCTTTATTTATATATACATGACCAGAAGTCGGCTCTTCTAAAAAGTTCATACATCTTATAAGCGTACTTTTACCTGAACCAGAAGGGCCTATAAGACTTATAACTTCACCATCTTTTATTTCTAAATCTATATCTTTTAATACATGTTTATCTCCAAAAAACTTATTTAAGCCTTCTATCTTAATCATTGTGAGCTAGTCTCCTTTCAAACAATCCTATTAACTGTGACAGGGTAAATGTTAATATAAAATATATTATTGCTACTATTACTAATGGCTTAAATGGTTGATAACTTGCACTTTGAACTGTTTTTGATGCAAACATTAACTCTGCCAATCCAATAGTTGAAGCTACAGATGTTTCTTTTATTAAGGTAACAAATTCATTTCCAAGTGCTGGTAAGATGTTTTTTATAGCTTGAGGAAATATTACATGTCTCATAGTTTGACTTTGGGATATACCTAGGCTCCTACTAGCTTCTGTTTGTCCTTTATCTATGGACTGTATACCTGATCTTACTATCTCAGCTACATATGCAGCACTGTTTAAGGATACAGCTATAAGAGTAGATATAAATGCATTTATATCTATACCTGATAATACATAGCTTCCAAAGAATACTAGAGAAATCATTACTAGCATCGGTATTCCACGAACTACTTCAATATATACAGAAGCTATAAATCTTAAAAATTTAACTTTTGATAATCTTAAAAGACTTATGAGAGCCCCTAAAGTACCTCCTATGATAAGAGATAAAAAAGAAAGCAATAAGGTTATTTTAATTCCGGTTATATAATACTGTTTATATTTTACGACTAATTCTATAATATCCAAATTTTTCACTCCAATTCCTATTGAGATGTCTATATGTTAATATTTTAGCTTAAATTAATAATATGTATTTTATGATTGCTAAAAATTATAAGTATTTGAAGGTATAATCACTATACTTTATTATACCTTCAAATACTTATCTTTATCTTTTAAATTTCATACTATAAATGATTTTTTAGATTAAATATCTTTAGTACTAAGTTCATCTGCTTCAATTAACCATTCTTCAATTAAACCTTTAGACTTTATTTCATCTAATATTTCATTTAGCTTTTCAGTAAGTTCATCATTTCCTTCTTTAACAGCTATAGCAACCCCACCAGATTCATTGTCAATTATTAAATCTTCTACTACCATGATATCATCATTAGCTTTTGCAAAAGAATTAGCAACTGGTGTTTCTACGATTGCACAGTCAATTTTTTTAGTTTTAAGATTCATTATTATTTCTGGGTTTTTGCTTAAACTTTTAACATCTGCATCTTCTATAGTATCCTTAGCAATCTCTTCTTGAACTGTACCCATTTGCACGCCTATACTTTTACCATTTAAATCCTCTACTGTAGTTATGTCACCTTCAGAGTCATTATTAACTAGTACAGAAAGATTTGCTTCATAATAAATATCAGTAAAATTAGCTTTTCTATCTGGTGCAGGATTCATACCAGCTATAGCCATATCTAACATGCCTGTTGAAAGGCCGCCAAGTAGTTTGTCAAAATCCATTTCTTTTATTTCTAATTCTACATCTAATTCATCAGCTATATATTTTGCAATTTCAATATCAAGACCTGCAATTTCATCTCTTCCATCTATCATGGCATGAAATTCAAAAGGTGGATAGTCTGCATCTGTTCCAAGTACAATTTTTCCACTTTCAATGATATCTTCTAAACTTTTTGCTTCTTCTGTTTCTTCATTTTCTTCTACATTCTCTTCTGGTTCCTTAACTTCCTCAGGCTCATCACTTCCACAAGCTGTAAGTACTATACTAAAAATCATAAGAACTGCTAATAATAAACTAATTTTCTTTTTCATTTTTATTTCCCCCTATAAATATTATTTTTAATATAAAAAAACTCGTCTCTTAATATTAAGAGACGAGTAATATACCCGCGGTGCCACTCTAATTATATTTTTAAAAATTAAAAATATAACTCGAAACAAATAACGTTTTGAATACGGAATAAGATACTCACCCTTAAGTTTTGTCTTATTCATTTCAGCAATTCTTTTCATTAAGCTTTCTAAATACTGGTTCTCACCTAATCCAGTTCTCTGTAAGATATACTTGTCATAATTACTCTTTGCCTCGAAAAATTTAAAATGTTTTTATATTGTATATAATCATAAATCGAATCTATATATTTGTCAAGTGTTTTTCAAGAAATATATTTGTTATATTTTCTATAAAAATGATATAGTATATAGTAATAAACAATTAGCAATAAAGATTTGAATGGAGAGAGAGTAAATGAGTGTAAAAATAATGACAGACAGTACTAGCTATATTGAAGAAGATATTAGAAAGAACTTAGGTATTAAAATTTTATCTTTATATATTTCTTTTCAAGAAGATAGTATAAAGGAAACAGAAATAAAAAATGAAGTATTTTATGAAATGATGGAGGAAAAAGGAATACCACTTTCATCACAGCCTACCTTAGGTGAAATATATAAAGCTATGGTGGATGTAGTTTCAAAGGGTGATAATCTTTTATGCATATTTTTATCTTCAGATATGAGCGGTACATATAATAGTACTTGTAAAGTTAAAGAACAGGTTTTAAAAGAATATCCAGATTCAAAAATATGTATATTAGATTCTAGATCTAATTCTATGCAACTTGGATTTGCTGCTATTGTGGCTGCTAGAGCAGCTAGAGATGGTAAAGATATAGATGAAGTTAAAAAAATAGCCCAAGAAAACGTAAAAAGAAGTAGATTTATATTTATACCAGACAATTTAAAATACCTTAAAAAAGGTGGAAGAATAGGTGGAGCTGGCGCCTTAATTGGAAATATACTTAAGATAATACCAATTCTAACAGTAAAAGATGGTGAGACAAGAGTATTAAAAACAGTTCGAACTAAAAATAAAGCAGTTAAGGAAATGATAGACAAAGTAGTAGAAGATGATAAGAAGTATAATATAAAAGAAATAATTGTTCATCACATAAATTGTTATGATGAAGCTAAAGAACTAGTCGATAAATTGAAAGAAAAATTAAATAAAGATATATCTATAATAGACATAGGTCCTGTAATAGGAATGCATGTTGGACCAGGAGCTATAGGAATAGCATATTATACAGAAGATGAAATTGAGGATTAATAGATTTTATAATGGAAATATTTAAAATATTATTTATTTTCAAAAAAACCTTGACAATTTTTAAAAACTATCATATGATAATGAAAATACATTAAAAAGCATTGATGAAAAATAGTAATTATGATTTATCTTTAAGAGAGCAAATGCTTGGTGAAAATTTGCAGATAATCTAATGAATCCATTTCTGAGCTATTTACGAAAAAAGTAAATTGGTGATCCTACCTTATAGGAATCGAGTGAACAGATAGAAGTATTGTCTGTTAATTTGGGTGGCAACGCGTGATATATCTCGTCCCTTATTATTTTTAAATAATAGGAGGCGGGATTTTTTATTTTTAATAATTTTATATTAGGCATTGAAGAAAAATAGTAATTATGATTTATCTTTAAGAGAGCAAATGCTTGGTGAAAATTTGCAGATAATCTAATGAATCCATTTCTGAGCTATTTACGAAAAAAGTAAATTGGTGATCCTACCTTATAGGAATCGAGTGAACAGATAGAAGTATTGTCTGTTAATTTGGGTGGCAACGCGTGATATATCTCGTCCCTTATTATTTTTAATAATAAGAGGCGGGATTTTTTAGTTTTTGATAGTCAATCTTAGTTAAAAAATAAGGAGGAAAGAAAATGAGAATATTAGCAAATGATGGTTTAGATAAAAAAGCAGTAGGAAAATTTATAGAAGAAGGTATCTATGTAGATACTAAACATTATGAAAAAGATGAACTTAAAGATATTATTAAAAATTTTGAGGTTTTAATAATTAGATCTGCTACCACTATAGATAAAGAATTTATAGATCTAGCAAAAACAAAGAAACTTAAACTTATTATTAGAGCTGGAGTTGGACTTGATAATATAGATGTTGACTATGCAGAGAAAAATGGTATTACAGTTACAAATACGCCAAATGCCAGTAGTAACTCTGTTGCTGAACTTGTTTTAGGACACATGATTAGCTTAGCACGATATATAACTATTTCAAATATTACCCTTCGTGATGGACAGTGGAATAAAAAAATCTATACGGGAACTGAGATAAGTGGTAAAACATTTGGAATAATAGGATTTGGTAGGATAGGAAAAGCCTTGGCTAAAAAAGCTAGTGCGCTTGGCATGAATGTTATATTTTATGATAAGTATTATAAAAATGATGACAATTTTCCATATCTTCCCTTTGAAGAAGTATTAAAAAGAGCTGATTTTATATCTCTTCATGTTCCAAGTACTGAAAAACCAATTATAGGAGAGGAAGAATTTAAGCTTATGAAAGACGGAGTATTTTTAGTAAATGCTGCCAGGGGCGGAGCAATAGATGAAGATTGTTTAATCCAGGCACTAAATACTGATAAGCTTGCCGGTGCAGGTATAGACGTATTTATGGAGGAACCATGTCCAAAAGCAGCTTTATGTAATCATCCAAAGGTATCAGTTACACCTCATATAGGCGCAGCTACAAAAGAAGCTCAGATGCGAATAGGAGAGGAAATTATAGATATTGTTATGGATTTTAATGGAAAAATTAATACTATAGCAATCTAAAAAAAAGATATTAATTAATCAAAGGAGATAGAAATATGCATAAAAAATTATTTATACCAGGTCCAATAGATGTGAAAGAAGATGTTTTGTCAAAGTTATCTACACCTCAAATTGGTCATAGAACTCAAGAAGCATCAGATCTACAAAGAAATATTGAAGAGAAAATTCAAAAACTATTTTATACAAAAAATACAATTCTTTTATCAACATCCTCAGCTAGTGGCCTTATGGAAGGAGCTATAAGATCTTGTACTAGAAAAAGAGCAGCCATATTTTCAGCAGGAGCCTTTGGAGAAAGATGGTTTAAAATTGCAAAATCAAACGGTGTACCTTCTGATATAATAAGATTTGATTTAGGTACTCCCATAAGACTAGATCTAGTAGATAAAACACTAGCTACAGGTAAATACGATGTTTTAACTATTACACATAACGAAACATCAATAGGACTTATGAACCCTATTGAAGATATATCTAAACTTTTAAAAACTAAATATCCAGACATACTACTTTTAGTAGACTCTGTTAGTTCAATGGGAGGAACAAAGATTGAAACCGATAAATTGGGAATAGATGTAAATATTACATCTACACAAAAATGTTTAGGTCTTCCTGCTGGCTTATCTATTTGTTCTGTTTCTGACAGGGCTATAGAAGCTGCTAAAAAGGTAAAAAACCGTGGATCTTATTTTGATTTAGTAAAATTATATAACTATGTTCACGATAGGGATCATCAGTATCCTTCTACTCCTTCACTTTCTCATATGTTTGCTTTAGACTATCAAATGGATAAGATTCTAGAAGAAGGCCTAGAAAATCGATTTAAGAGGCATATACAAATGGCTGATTTTGTTAGAACTTGGGCCGAAAAGCATTTCGAATTATTTGTAAAGGATCAAAGATATCTTTCTAATACTTTAACAACAGTCAAAAACACTAAGAATATCGATGTAGCTGATTTAAATAAGAAGTTAGGAGAAAAAGGTTACATGATTTCTAATGGTTATGGAGATCTAAAAGAGCTTACTTTTAGAATATCTCATATGGGAGACTATACAATGGGAGATGTTAAAGGCCTCATAGACAATATAAATAGTATTTTAGGATTAGAGTAAGGTAAAATAAAAATACTCTTAATTAAAATAACAGATTTAATATCTGGAATTTTAATTAAGAGTATTTTTTTATGCCTTTGTAAAGCCATTCTATAATATTTCTATTGTATCTTAATACAGTAGCAAGATAAAAAAACTATTTTAAGCTATATAATAAAATTTGTAGTAATATATATATAAACTTGGGTATAAAGTAATAAAGAAACAAAATGTATCGAAATGCCAATTAAAATTGTATATTATTTTTAAAAAGTATTATAATGAAAGTAGGAGGTGAGCTACTATGTATAATTTAAATGATAAGATGGTTAGGATTTTAGAAGTTAGTCTTAGCAATTATAAAAATGTATCAAAAGGTAGAGTAGAGATGGGAAATATTTTGAACATAGAAGATGAAAAGGGAGATATACTAGGTATTTATGGACAGAACGGTTCAGGCAAAACCTCAATTATTAGTGCTGTAAACATTATTAAAGATATATTTTCTGGGGATTCATTACCAAAAGATATTGATGAATACATTATGAGTGGGAAAGAAGAGATGGAAATAGATATATTGTTTTTTATAAAAGATTACAATAAAAGATATAAGGTAAAATATAATGTTGTATTTTTTAAAGATAATATGAATACATTTATAAAAGAAGAGTCAATATACTATTGGTACAAAGAAGCTGAAGCTACAGATTGGAACAGGATAAAAGGATTAGTAGGGAATAGATATAATGAAAAGTACATGTATCCCAAATATAGAAATGAAGAATTAATAAAGGTGTATGATAAAGCTGGGTTTTTACTTGATAAGAAAAAAGAATTTGAAAACCGTAAAAGTCTAATATTTTCAGAAAAATTTATAGGGAAAATAGCTGAAAATTCTTCAAGTTTAGGTGAAGAATATGAGATTTTAAATATACTGCAAAAATATGCAAGATCAAATCTATTTATCATAGACAATAAAAAAACAACTCTAAACTATGCCAATATTTTAGTTCCAATAAAGAATAAAAAAAATGAAGACATCAAACACACTCCCAAAAAGGTCTTGGAGATTGGAATGGGTGAGTCAGTATATTTAAGAAAAGAAGTAGTGTTTGAAATAGAAGATAGTCTTCAATTAGCCAATAAAGTTATAAGTGAAATAATACCAGAATTAGAGATAAAAATAAAAGAGTTAAAAACACAGGATGATAAGGTATTAATAGAACTTCTAGCTTGTAGAGATGGTAGAGAGATTCCGATGAAGTATGAATCAGATGGTATAAAAAAGATAGTTGCAGTCATTCATCTGCTTATAGCCATGTTTAACAATAGATCAATAACAGTCTTGATTGATGAACTAGATGCAGGAATATTTGAATTTTTATTGGGTGAAATTATTGAAATACTTGAAGAAAGGGGGAAGGGACAGTTAATATTTACATCTCATAATTTGAGACCATTGGAAATATTAAATAAAAATAATTTAGTATTTACAACAACAAATATAAACAATAGATATATTAAATTAAAAAATGTAAAAACTAATAACAATTTAAGAGATATGTATTATAGAGATCTAGTTTTAGGTGGACAGGATGAAGAAATATATGACACAACCAAATCAGCTAAAATAGCTAGAGCTTTTCGAAAGGCTGGTAGATAGATTTTGACTAGAAAAAAAGTAGTATTATTTATAGTTGAAGGTATAACAGAAAGAGAAAGTTTAGAACTACTATTAACTGAACTAATAAATGATGATAGTCAAATAATATTCGAAGTAGTAGGAGGAGATATTACTTCAGATAAATATATTAGAAGAGAAAAGATTTTAAAAAAGATTGAAGAATTAATTGAAGATGGTGGAAAGAGGAAATTTAAGCCTAGTGATTATAGTGAAATAATACACCTTGTTGATACAGATGCTGTATTTATTTCAGAGGAAAATATTTATAGAAATAATAGATTAAATAAACTTGTATATAAAGAAGATGGTATATACACTAAATATGTAAAAAGCGTGGTAGAAAGAAATAAGATAAAAAAAGAAGTACTAAACTTTTTATTAACTATAAATAAAGTATATGGAACTGTTCCATATAGAATGTTTTATTTTTCATGTAACCTAGAACATGTACTCCATGATGAAATACAGGTTAATAGTAGATCCAAGGTTCGATATGCTGAAGATTTTCAAGATAGATATATAGACGATTTAGAGAGCTTTATAGACTTTATTTGTAATAGTGATTTTTCAGTCAAGGAAAGATATAAAGAAAGTTGGGCGTTTATAAAGAAAAACAATAATTCAATTAAAAGATATACTAATTTCAATATCTTATTAGAAGATTATGTAAATGAATAAAAGGATGGAGATAGATATTCAATATTATAAATATGGAAAAAAGGAAATAGACTATTTAAAAAATAAAGATTCTATATTAGGAAAAGAAATAGATAGGATAGGTATGGTTAAAAGAGTTGTAAATCCTCATATATTTTCTGCTTTGATATCTAGTATAATAAGTCAACAAATTTCAACTAAAGCAGCTAGAACTGTAGAAAACAGGCTGATAGAACTTATATCTAGTATTACACCTGAAAACATAGATAAGCTTCAGGTAGAAGATATACAGAAGTGTGGAATGTCTACAAGAAAGGCAGGCTATATTAAAGATGCATCCTATGCTGCAATTTCTAAGACTATGGATTTTGACAACTTATATAAATTAGAAAACAAGGAATTTGTAAAGGAACTAACAAAACTTAGAGGGGTTGGGCCATGGACAGCTGAAATGCTCCTTATACATTCACTCCAAAGAGAAGATGTAATAAGCTATAAAGATTTAGGTATTCGTAGAGGAATAGAAAAGTTGTATGATATTGAAGATTTAACAAAAGAAGAATTTAAGATATTTGAACAAAGGTATAGGCCATATGGAACTGTGGCTTCAATATATTTATGGGAAATCTCTCATAGGAATAAGTAAAAAAATAATTCAGCCCCTAATATATTAGAAGCTGAATTATTAAATAATACTATTTTATTATTCTAAATTTACCTATTAATGGTAGTTCTTTAGCTTTACCATTAAATCCATTCATTAACCCCATAATGCCAAGTACTAATGATAGTATTCCAAAAGGTATCATTAGAAGCCAACCTAATATTGGGATCATGCCTAGTACAAAGTTACCACCTACTACCAATATAAAAAGCAATAATCCTTGATTTGCATGGAACTTAGCAAATTTAGACTCGGGTGCTGTTAATAATGGAAGAAAAAATATAAAATATGCCAATCCTGCCATGGTCTTATTTTGCTCTATATCTTCTAAATCATATTCTGCTTCAAAGTTTTTTTCAGTCATTGTAGTACCTCCTCACGTATTTATAAATATTTAATATAATATATGTGACAGATATTATATATGTGCTATTAAATAATATATACCCGATACTTTATTAATGTAACACATTAATCCGATAAAGCAGAAATGAATTAAGAAAATTCAATTCAAAAGGTATTTTAATATAAAATCAGTAGATATTATTAAGATTTTAAAATAATTATTAAATAAATATAAACATCCTTGATTATTGCAATAATCAAGGATGTTTATATTTGCATAAAGGCAATCTAGACTTTATGGTATAAGTTTTATATGCTTTTTAATTCTTTATTTACAAGATCATTGAAAGTAGGTAATCCAGAAACTTTAGCTGCTAAATCAGTCATAGGTATAATATCACTTCTATCTATATCTTTTAATTCAAATTTTCTATTAAGAGCCATAAATTGACGTAAACCTGTAGATATACGATTTATATATGAATATACTCCTATAGCACCTCCTGGTATGTCTGTTGCTTTATCTCCATAAATCTCCTTTAATTGTTTTATATTGCTAAATATTTCTTCTTTACTTTCTCCAAATCTTTTATAATCCTTAGGAACTCTTCCTTTTTTAAGGGAATCTTCAACTTGCTTACCAACAAAAGCTGCTGCCATATTTCCTCGACCAACTGCTATAAAATCTACAAAAGGTGCACCAAGAGCCAACCCTTTATAGATGCTATCTTCCATAGTAAATCCACCAGCTATTGCAATTTGAGGTAGGGAATAAGCTTTTTCTTTAAATCGACTTAATATATCGTATAAGAGGCTTTCCATATAAACTGTAGGAATACCCCACTCATTCATCATCTTAGCAGGACTATGGCCTGTTCCGCCTCCACCACCATCAAAGGTGATTAGATCAACACCTGCTTTAGATGCAATTTTAATAATTTTGATGAGATCTTTTGGATCATATGGGCCAGTCTTAAATGTAATACGTTTTGCACCTAGTTCCCTTAGCTTGGCAACACGTTTAACAAGTATATCTTCATTCCACATAGGAAGTTTACCTATCTTTTGGAAGGGCTGGCCAATCCCATTCTTATAGTTTTCAGCTACAATAGGATCGGATGGATCGGGATATACTACATGACCTCTTTTTTGAAACATTAAAGCTTTTTCAATACTATCTAATCTTCCAAATCCTTGGATTCCTTTTGCTGCTTGACCAAATTTTATTTCTACTGATTTTATATTTAATTTTTCAATTGCATAATCTAATACTCCCAAATATTCATCATCATAGTTAGCTTGAAGAACTATATTACCATATCCATGGTAATATTTTCTAAAAGCATTTACCATATCTTCTATAAGGGGAGAGCGTGAAACTTTTCCATCTTCAAAAATAACACCTGGATCTTTATCTACAACACTTTCACCTATAAAAGCAATTGTTCCAGCTAAGGCTGCACCAGCAAAATAATCTTGCCAGTTTAACTTAGCTAAAGCGGGTAGAATGACAGGAGTTTTCAACTTTATTTTATTTTTTATTCCAAAATATGTATTAAGATTTGCTTTTGGAAAAGTTGCTAGAAATGGATCTTCATCACAATTTGTCGCACCAAAAACTCTACCATTAATATTAAAATGAGAAAAATCTAAAGGATAATTTTTTTGGGATGCAAATTGATTTACATCTGATTTATAAGGATTTGTTGCCTCATCACCACGTGTTGCAGATAAACCTATTTCACAAGGACCTAGGCAATTTTCTGTACACACTGCACACATCCCAGAAAATGGAGACACATATTCTGGAGTTCGTAGTTTAGTATTTGTAATAGAAGTTCCTAAAACTGGACTGAAAGACATAATAAAACCTCCTCAAGTTATAGTAGTAATCAAAAGTTTGTGACATATGTTCTTTACACTTTTAATTATATAGTATTCAGAATATTATATCAACCATAGTTTCTAGCTTAGTTGTTGTTTCACTTAACTTATGATAAGGTGTATCCAAGTAAAGAAACGGACTTAAGATAGTGATACTATAAAAGAGGTGATATCAGTGGTTAGACTTATACCAGTTGCTATTATTATTATAGTTTTAGTGCTAATGGCAAGGGGTGGAGGGCCACCTTGAGCAAGGAAATAAACACTTAGATTTAAGTGTAAGAACAAAATATAAATATATCATAAAAATAAAGGGGAGATTAGATTGAATAAGATTGCTTTTTTTCCATTTAAGGGCGAGAAAATGTGTTTTATGCATGTACTTATTAATGCAATAGACCTACATGAAAAGGGTGTAGATACTAAGATAATAGTAGAAGGTGAAGCGGTAAAACTTATAAAAGTATTAGAAGAAGAGGAGAATAAAGTCTATTTGAAGACTAAGGAGCTAGGATTATTTGATAGTATCTGTAGAGCATGTTCAGCTCAAATGGGTGTATTAGAATACAATGAAAAAACAGGAATACCTATAAAAGGTAATGCAAATGGTCATCCGGCTATGTATGACTACATAAAAGATGGATATGAAATAATTACATTATAGAAATACATAGAAGATATTATCTTGGGAATATTTTATTCTATATTGGCAGGGGTTTTGGGTGCTATGATAGTTAAAGTAAAGGACTGTATTATATATTAATAAAAGAGGTGATACTTACATGTATATAAATCCTTATTATAAAAAGATAAAGGGGAGTTATATATTATTGATATCTTGTGGATACTGTAAAACTGACATCGCTAAATATCAAAAGGTAGGAAAAGGCAATGTATTAAGACTGAGCATAGATAGGATTATTGAATTATCCACTAAACTTTCTAAAAAACTTACATGTCCCTCTTGTGGCAAAATTTTAGGAACAAGAGTATTTTTAAAAAAGGAAAACAGAAAGTTTTATAAGATGTTTAGAAGTACATTTAATACTAAAAATATAAACTATTAAATAGTCAAAGATTTAGTAGGATATGTATGTATGAAAAAGATGGAAGGCTATTGAAGCTTTCGAAGATTAATTTTAAATATAATATAAAAATGCTATTATGTTGACCGACATAATAGCATTTTTCTTGTTTTTTCAATATGCTTAATTTAATTGTAAAGACTTTTTAGCAGCCATAACTGCATCTACTACATAATCTGCATCGATAACTTCAGAACCTTCTACTAGGGTATCTTCATCAACGCCATTGTGAATCATACAAGCTGAACAAACTTTAAGCTTGCCACCAGCTTCTAAAAATTCAGGTAATAACTTTGCAATAGGTTCAAAAGGTGCACCTATATCTATCTTGTCTGCATAACCTCTTGAAGCTAGATGAACAGCATCTGACAAGAGGATTAACTGTACATCATGACCCTTTTGTGCTGCTTTTAATCCCATAGTAAAGGCTATGGTAACATTATTTGAATCCCTCTCGTGTTGAGTTAAAGTTACTAATAAATCAATATTTTCCATTATAAAAACCTCCTAAATTATTTTTATATTTGACATATACCCATAACTATTCATTTAATGCATAATATGGATAATTATAGATCGAAGCATTTGTTTTCAATAAAATTAAGGATTTAATAAACTGTTTTTATACTCAGAGGGAGTTTTATTAGTAATTTTTTTAAAGGTAATATTATAATAATTTTGATTATTAAAGCCTACATCTAAGGCTATATCAAGCATTGATAAATTACCTTCCTTAAGTAGATCCATACTCTTTTTAACTCTTAATTCATTTAAAAATTGAGTAAAAGTTTTACCGGTTTCTTTTTTAAATAATGAGCAAAAATAGCATTTATTTACATTAAGGTAAGTAGCCCTATGTGGTAGGATAGTTGTCGTAAACTAATAATAGTGTATAATTAAAA
>NZ_JBQDAA010000007.1:0-29350 GCF_052089545.1 Tissierella sp.
TTCTTGTGGATAACACAGATATTTTTAAAAATCACATTCTGCAACTATCTATTATAATAATTACAATATTTTTTTACATCTTATTTTCATATAAATCTTTTTTTAGACTTCTAACTTCTTATTTCATGATATATAATTCTATGATGTATACCGGTTCATTTAGACCTCATAATATTTTTCATTATATCTTTTCTTTATGCACGTCCTATTTTGTATCTTCAATAAATTGGTATCACAATGATAGCTAGAACTCTAAAATAATTACTTCCAACTACATTTTCTCCTTTTTACCATCTATAAAAGTTCAATGTTTTGTTCAATTATTTCAACCCTACTATCACCATCTATAAAGTTAATCACTTTAGATATAACTTCTCTTGCATGGTTGGAGTCATTTGTTACTAGACTAAGTCCAATTTCAGCAATTTGCCAACTATCATTTAATCCAACTTCTGCTATAGATATATTAAATCTAGACTTAAGTCTTCCTGTTAAGCTTTTTATAACTTGTCTTTTTTCTTTCAACGAATTAGATGCAAATATTCTAATTTTAATAATACATATTCCAGTTATCATATTTTTCACCTCTGATTTAATAATTATAACATAATAATAACATACTTTTACTTTTTTAATATAAATAAAGGATATTTTACTAAATTTAGTAAAATATCCTTTATTTATATTACTTTTAATTTAACATATTGATATTTGAAAAGTTACTTATTCTTTATTATCTTTTCTACTTAAAATGTTTTCAATTGCTAAATCTATATACCCTTGTAAAGTACTATTTGAGTTTTTCCTCACTTCTTCTAATAATGGGATATTTGTTTTATCTCCTATATTTCCAATAGCTATAATAGCGTTTCGTTTTAATATATTTTTACCTCTCCAGCTACCAGCCATATGACCGAACTCTCTTTTAAACTCTCTATTTGACATAAAAAGTAATCCTTCCAAATCTATTGTTCCACCCGTGATAGATGGAATAAACTCTTTGTGTGAGGAATGCTTTATATTTTTATTTTTAGGACATACCTTCTGACAAATATCGCATCCATATATACTTTTACCCATCTTTTTTCTAAGTTCTCTAGGTATTTCTTCCTTAGTTTGAGTTAAATAAGAAATACATTTTTTAGCATTTATATTGTATGCACTTTCTAAAGCTCCAGTTGGGCATGCTTTTAAACATAGTTCACATTCTCCACAATCTTCATTTAGTGGACTATCCGATTTTAAATCTATATTTGTTAATATATATCCTAAAAATATAAAAGATCCATATTCTTTATTTATTATAGAACAGTTTTTACCAAAAAATCCAATTCCTGCTCGTCTTGCAAGTTCTCTATCTACAAGAGGCCCTGTATCTGCAAAAGCCTTATATTCAAAATCTATTTCTTTTTTTATTTCTAAAATTAAATTTTCCATTTTCACCTTTAAAACCTTATGATAGTCTGTTCCCCATGAGGACATGGAAATATCACCACTTAGACCATAAGTCTTTTTTTGTTTAAAAGCTGAATTATAAGAAACCCCTATTACTATTATAGACTGGACACTGTCCATTGTAAATTTGGGATTTATTCTTTTTTCTATGTCTTTTTCTTCAAATTCAGTAGATTTACCAGCCTCTTTTTTGCTTAAAATAAAGGATTTTATATCTAGGATACTACTATCTGTAAATCCTATTATATCTATACCTACTCTTTTAGATGCATCCACAATATATTTTTCTTTATCCATTATTTATACACACTTCTTAAAAATTCAATTTCTTTTTTATGACCTTTTACATCATTGGGGGTCTCTAAGTTAAATGGTAAGTCTCTTAGTAGCGGATGATTAATTACTTTACTTATACTATCTTTTCCTATAGTCCCATCACCTATTAGTTCATGCCTATCTTTGTTCGATGCAAAGTCTACTTTACTATCGTTTAAATGAACTGCTTTAAGTCTTTCTAAACCTACACGATCGTCAATTTCCTTTAAAACACCATCTAAATCGTTTACAATGTCATATCCACTCGAATATAAATGGCAAGTGTCTATGCATATTCCTAAGTTTTTATTGTGCTTAACACCATCTATTATAGCCTTTAACTCTTCCATATTTCTACCTATCTCTGTTCCTTTTCCAGACATACCTTCTAACAATATATTTATATTATTATCTTTAGTTATTATTTCATTTAAGGCATCTACTATAAATTCTATGCCTTTTTCAACTCCTTGCCCAACATGGGATCCTGGGTGAAATATATAATAAGAATTTGTTATTTTCTCTAATCTATCTAAATCATCTTTTAATATCTCTTTAGCAAAATTTCTTACTCGTTCTTTATCAGAAGCAAGATTCATAGTGTAAGCTCCATGAACAAATAGCGGTGCAAAGTTGTGATCTTTCATAAGTTCTTGAAGTTTTTCTATATCTTCTAAATCTAAATCTTTAGCTTTACCCCCTCTAGGATTTCTAGGGAAAAACTGGAAAGTATTTGCCCCTATTGAAATAGCTTCTAGGGCTGTTTTATAATATCCTTTAGAAATAGATAGATGACAACCTATTTTCAACAATTTATCACACTCCTTCTATATAATCATACCATATTTAATGAAATTATAACTACAAGAGTTATGTAAATATGATATAATATTTATAGTTTATTCAATTGAAAGGAAGAATAAAATGTTTAGTTTTAATAAAAAAAGTTTAAAAAAATTTGATTTTTTACTACTTATATCAGTAATACTATTGAGTTTACTTGGACTACTTCTTATAAGATCTGCAACTATAAATACAGGTTCTAGCAGCCTTGTAAAATCTCAGACTATAGCAATGGTTTTAGGATTTATTTCCATTTTAGCTTTAAGTTTTATGGATTATCATTTTCTTGGAAAACTTTATATTCCAATTTATATAGTATCTAATATAATTTTAGTAATAGTTGCTATTTTTGGCTTTGGAGAAAATGTTTGGGGAGCTAGATCTTGGCTTGAAATAGGCGGTGTTGTATTTCAACCTTCAGAGTTTGTAAAGGTAGGTCTTATTATTTCCCTGGCAAAGTTTATAGATAATCATAAGGAAACTATAAATGATCCTTTAACTATACTAAAAGTACTTTTATTTGTAAGCCCACCAGTAATTCTAATATTAAGACAACCTGATGCAGGAACTGCTATAGTAATAGTATTTTTTGTAGCACTTATGATGTTTACTGCTGGGCTTAAATTTCGATATATAGGTTATGCTATAGTTTGTGGATTAGCCGCTTTACCAGTCTTATGGTTTAAACTTGGAGACTATCAAAAAGATAGGGTCTTTGATTTTTTAGAACCTGAAAGAAATATGTCTGGTTCTGGATATCAAGTAGTTCAAAGTAAGATTGCAATAGGTTCAGGAAAAATATATGGAAGAGGACTTTTTCAAGGTGTTCAAACACAACTTAACTTCATACCTGAAAAGCAAACTGATTTTATCTTTCCAGTTCTAGTAGAAGAATTTGGATTTTTAGGAGGTATGGGACTTTTATCACTATATCTAGTATTTTTACATAGGCTAATAAAAATAGCGAAAAATACAGAAGATGTATTTGGTTCTACTATGACAGTAGGTATAACTGGAATGTTTTTATTTCACATATGGGAAAACATAGCAATGACTATGGGAATGATGCCAGTAACGGGTATACCACTTCCCTTTTTAAGTCACGGTGGTACTTTCCTTCTAATAAATATGATTTGCATTGGTATTGTTTTAAGTGTAGGTATGCATAGAGAAGGACTTAATTTTTAAAAATAAACAAAATGAATCCAGTAAAAATACTGGATTCATTTTGTTTTTAAATTTTATTTTATATCAAACACAACCTGGTTTTTATTTACTATATCTTCTTCTATTTCTTTTTCCTCTAAAAAACAACTTCTACAAAGCGGTTCATATTCTCTTGTAGCTCCTATTACTACTCTTTCTTTAGCTCTAATTTTTCTATGACTTACCCAAGCATCAGTGCCACATGATACACAAACTGCATGATGTTTATAAAGATAATCTGAAACTGGCATAAGTTCTTTTAGTATCTCAAAAGGTTGACCTTCAAAATCCAGATCCAGACCTGCCAATATTACCGTTATATGATCTTTTAAGAAATCTTGAACAGCTTTTAATATATCACTTACCTTACCACCTAAGAATTGTACTTCATCTATCCCTATTACAGCTGGCTTTTCTTCTTCTACATATTTTACTATATCATCTATTGTATCTACAAGAATAGCTTGCAAAACTGTATCATCATGAGTCTTTATTTCACTACTATCATATCTAGTATCTACTGTTGGCTTAAATGCCAAAGTACTGTACCCCGCTATCACAAATCTTTTCATATCTTTTTCTAAACTAGAAGTCTTACCTGAAAACATTGAACCAGTATGTATTATTAATTTTCCTTTATATTGATGCATCAAATTTCCTCCTCAATAATTATTGCTTATAATAGTATACCATTTATTTTATTAATTTTAAATTTTTATCGATAAATTTTTAATTTCACATTTATTTTTTTAAGGAATATTATATGGTATATTGAGACTTTTATGTGAGGAGGTATATAATGGAACAGGAAAAAATTGGCGAAATAAGAGATTTAAGTATAAATTATCATAGTATAGAAGGAGAAACTGCCGCTCTAAAAAATATTAATTTTGATATCTATGAGGATGAAATAATAGGTATAGTAGGGCCAAGTGGATGTGGTAAATCTACACTTCTTTCACTTATATCTGGCCTTATATTACCAACTACAGGCCATGTATTGATAAATAATCGTTTAGTAGATAAGCCTTTAAAAAATATAGGATACATGTTTCAAAAAGACCATCTTTTCCAATGGAGAAATATTTTAAGAAATGTTACTATTGGCCTTGAAATACAGGGTAAGTTAAATGAAAAAACTGAATTGCAAGCTATAGAAATGTTGAAATCTTATGGCCTTGGAGATTTTCTACATTCTTCTCCATCTCAACTTTCTGGTGGAATGAGACAAAGAGTAGCTCTTATTAGGACTCTTATATTGGATCCTGATTTACTACTTTTAGATGAACCATTTTCAGCACTTGATTATCAAACACGTCTTACTATAGCAGATGAAATAGGTATTATATTAAAAAAAGAACAAAAGACTGCAATAATGGTAACCCACGATATTGCAGAAGCAATAAGTATGTGCGATAGAGTAATAATATTAACTAATAGGCCTGGAACTGTTAAGGAAATTGTAAATATCGACTTAAAATGCGAAGGTGAAAAAACTCCTCTAAAAACTAGAGAAGCAAAAGAGTTTAGACATTACTTTAATAAGATATGGAAGGAGCTCGATGTACATGTCTAAAAAAACCATCTCTAAAGAACAAGAACAATTTTTATTAAATGTTAAAAAGGAAAAAAGAAATATTTTATTAACGCAAATAAGTGTATTTTTATTAGGCATTTTGATCTGGGAAGTATCTGCAAGATTAAAACTTATAGATACCTTTTTAACTAGTAGCCCATCGGCTATATTAAATTTAATAGTTGAATATACATTAAGAGGAAGACTTTTTCACCATATAACTGTATCAGTTTTAGAAACAATCTCTGGATTTACTATAGGTACAATCCTTGGTGTATTAATAGCTATAGGACTTTGGTGGTCAGATTTTTGGTCCAAAGTTATTGATCCCTATTTAGTTGTATTAAATAGCCTACCCAAAACTGCACTTGCTCCAATAATAATTATATGGGTTGGAGCAGGCTACTCAGGTATTATAGTAACCGCAATATCTATTTCCATAGTCGTTACTATAATGAATATGCATTCTAGTTTTAGATCTGTAGATGAAGACAAGGTGAAGTTATTGGATACATTTGGGGCTTCAAAACTTCAAATATTAAATAAGCTTATATTGCCTTTTTCTATACCTGACCTTATAAGTACCTTTAAAATAAATATAGGTCTTTCATGGGTAGGGGTTATAGTTGGAGAATTTCTAGTTTCAAAAGCTGGTATTGGCTATCTAATAGTATATGGTAGTCAAGTATTTAGACTTGATATAGTCATGATGGGTGTTGTTATATTAGCTATAATATCAGCACTTATGTATAAAGTAATATCACTAGCTGAAATAAAATTTAATAAATGGATAAAATAATAAGAAGCTCATATGAGCTTCTTATTATTTTATTTATATTCTATTACTTCTACTTTTTCCATAACTACATCTTCTTTAGGTTTATCTCCCATTCCAGTTTTTACATTTGCAATCTTATCTACTACATCCATACCTTCAAAAACTTGACCAAATACTGTATGCTTAAAGTCAAGCCAAGGAGTTCCTCCTAAATTTTCATAAGCTTTTACAACATCTTCTGAAAATCCACCTTCTAATCCTGCTTTTTTCATCTCCGCTATAAAGCCTTTATCTACATCGCCTTTTTGTACTATAAAAAACTGACTTCCATTTGTATTAGGACCTGCATTGGCCATTGAAAGTGAACCTCTTAAATTGTGATATTCAGGATCAAATTCATCTTCAAAAGAACTCCCCCATACGCTTTGCCCACCTCTACCACTTCCATCAGGATCTCCACCTTGAACCATAAAGTCTTTCATGACCCTATGGAAGGTAACGCCATCATAATATCCATTTTTGGCATGTGTTTTAAAGTTTTCTACTGCTTTTGGAGCCGCTTTAGGAAATAATCTCACCTTTATATCTCCATGATTAGTTTTAATTATAACTATTTCTTCTCCAACTTCTGGTTTTTTAATCTGATCTAAATTCATATTTATTCCTCCAATAGTTTTTATTTTATTTATATATACCTATTCTTCATCATTTTCCATTTTTTCATCATTTAATAACACTTCTCTTATACCATCAATTTTATACAAACTATTTAATGTATATTCTATATCTGTTTTTTGAGGAATTTTTAAAGTAAATAGCAGTTCCTCATCTATATCATCTTCAATATTTATAGCCTCTATAGATATATTTTTAATAATTATATTTTGTTTTCCAAATACTATACCAATTTCCCCTATAAATCCTGGTCTAGTTTCACCTCTAATTCTTATAGTTTTATAACTTTTTCTATTTATAACTTTTTCAAAAGCTGCAGCTCTTTCTAAGAAAAAAAGAACTACAAATGTCGAAATAATACCTCCTAAATAATAACCATTTCCTATAGAAAGTCCTATAGCAGAACATACCCAAAGACTTGCCGCTGTAGTTAGTCCTTCTATATTATTTCCAGTTCTAAGTATAGTTCCAGCGCCTAAAAAACCAATTCCACTAACTACTTGGGCTGCTATTCTAGAAGGATCAGCATTAGGACCTACATTCAAAGATACAAGCATTAAAAGACTTGCACCTACAGTAACTAATATATGGGTTCTAAAACCTGCCGGTCTATTATGGGATTCTCTCTCAAAACCAATAGCTCCACCAAGTACTGCGGATAAAAACAACCTTATTATTATGGTAAAAGTTTCATTCATAGTATCACCTACTATTCTTTTTTAAATTAATTTTAGATTAAAAATTTAACTTTCTTAAACCAAGTCATCATTAAATAAATCATCTTTCAGTAATTTTATGAAAATGGATGGTAGTATAATTCCCTTTAAAACACCTGTAATAGTCATAGTCCACCACACACCAGATAAACCCAGTGCACTGCTAGATAGAAAAATAGCCATAGGTATCCTAAGAACGTTAAATACTATACCATTTATAGATGCTGGTATAGTTTTTCCAAGTCCAGCAAATGCTCCACCTGTTCCTATTTCAACACTCATAAAAAATTGTGATAAGGCAAGTATTTTAAGATATGTTATTCCTTCTTTTAAGGTTAAAGGGTCATCTGGCACAAATAGACTAAATAAGAAGTTTGGGAAAAATATAAATAGTATAGTTGTAAATATACCTATACTTCCGACTATCTGCATACCTTTTTTATATCCCTTTTTTATCCTATTATATTTCCCTGCACCATAGTTTTGTCCTACAAAAGCACTCATGGCTGCAGCAAATCCTTCAGATGTCATCCATGTTAATGATTCTATTTGAGATCCTATAGACTGTACAGCTATTCCAGCTGATCCAAATCCTGCAACTATTCTAGTTAAAACCATGCCAATTCCAGAATGTGCAGAAGTTTGAAGGAAGGCAGGTAAGCCTAGTTTTACAATCTTTTTAATATATAGTAAATCTGGTTTTTTAAATAGTTTTATATGGGAATAAAGACTATTTGTTTTCTTACCCATTATTATGAATATTATGCTTACTATCATCTGAGATGATATGGTAGCTATTGCCGCACCTTTAATACCAAAACCTTTTATAGGTCCTAGACCAAAAATTAAAAGTGGGTCTAATATTATATTAATAATAAGGCCCATTGTATTTACTCTAAATGGAGCAACACTATTTCCTGTACTATTTAATATAACAGAAAATATAGGATTTAAAAAGTGAAATATAATACCCACTGATATTATCTTTATGTAGTCTATAGCCATGGTATGAACCTTTATACTTTTTATATTAAAGAAAGATATAAGTTCTTCTCTAAATATAAATAACAAAATAGCGTAAACAATACCAATAAAAAAATCTAACTGAAATCCATTAGATATATATTTTCTTGCTTCTGTAATCTTTTCTCTTCCATAAGACTGAGCCACTGTAGTACCTATACCAATTTGGGAAATTAATACAAGTCCTGCTCCAAACCATAAGAAAAATCCTGCTGTTCCAGCGGCTGCTACAGCATCAGTACTTAGTCTCCCAAGCCACATTATATCTATTAAGGTATATGCCATTTGTATAAATGATGTTCCCATTATAGGGAGAGCTAGCTTTATAATAGCTTTACTTATATTCCCTTGGGTTAATTTTAAGTTTCCTTTCATATTCATTCCTCTAATCTTTCTTTTATTATTTTATCATCTAGACAATTTTATACTATTTATCTTTTAAATTCAATGCATAAAAAATGTACCTTTTAAATCTTTATTTAAATTAGATTCTAAAGGTACATTTTATTTTTTTATTTAGTTTTTAAGCATATACTTTTACTATTTCTAATACAAGTCTGCACGCATTCTCTAAGTCTTTTATAGCTATATGTTCTTCTAAGGTATGGGGCTCTTTTTCTCCAATTCCTAAATTTACTGCTTTAATACCCTTACTATTCAAAATGTTTGTATCACTTCCTCCACCTGAAGATGCAGTAAATGCTTCTAAACCTAAATTTTCACAGGATTGTTTTACTTTTTCAACTATTTTTTCATCTTCATCTACTTTAAAAGCACCATATACAGTATCTATATCTATTTCTACTTTGCCAGCAAATTTTTTAGCTGCATCTTCCATAGCTTTAACCATATTATCAGTTTGAGTTTTTAGTTTCTCATCTTTAAGACTTCTTGCCTCTGCATTTATAATTACTTCTTTAGTAACTATATTTGTAGGGCCGCCTCCTTCAATTAAACCAATATTAGCAGTTGTTTCATCATCTATTCTAAGCAGCTTCATATTTGATATTGCTTCTGCTGCTATTTGTATAGCACTTACTCCATTTTCAGGTGCAACTCCTGCATGTGCTTCTTTTCCTATAAATTTAGCATCTATTTTGTTTTGAGCAGGTCCTTGAACTATTATTTCTCCAGGCGTTCCACCACTATCTAATACGAACCCAAGTTTAGAATGAATCTTATCATACTCTAAATTTTTAACTCCATATAGGCCGCCCTCTTCAAATATAGAAAAAACTACTTCTATATCTCCATGGGGAATATCATTTTCTATTATAGTTTCAATAGCTTCCATAATAGATGCTACACCTGCTTTGTCATCTCCTCCAAGAATTGTTGTGCCATCGCTGTATATTACACCATCTTTTATTTGAGGTTTTATACCTATACTAGGAGAAACTGTATCCATATGTGAACTAAAAAGTATACTTTCTCCCTTAGTGTTACCTTTTAATTTACAAATAAGGTTTCCTGAATCACTCCCGACCTTTTCCCCTGCATTGTCCATATAAACCTCTAGTCCCATCTTTTCCATTTCTGATTTCAAGTGATTTGCGAACTTTCTTTCATGTTTTGTAGGACTATCTATTTGTACATATTGTAAAAATCTTTCTACTAATCTTTTTTCATTTATCATATATATTCCTCCCTAACATTTATTTAAAAAAAGATATGGAAAGTCCATATCTTTTTATTCTATACCATAAATATACTTTGTATTGTTGCTACATGCCCTAATGGTATCTCCAAGAAGAAGAATATTGCCATTAATACTACCCAAAATGCTAAAAATGCTATAGAATATGGAACCATAGTTGATATAAGGGTACCTATACCACTTTCTTTATCATATCTTTTAGCAAATACTACTATCATTGCAAAATAACTCATAAGCGGAGTTATAATATTTGTTGTTGAATCTCCTATTCTATAAGCAGCTTGAGTAAGTTCTGGATGGAGTCCCATTTCAAACATCATAGGAACAAATATAGGTGCCATAATAGCCCATTTTGCAGAAGCTGAACCCATAAACAAATTTAAAAACGCTGAAATAATTATAAAAGCTATAAGAAGAGGAAAGCCTTTAAAGCCTATTGCTTCTAAAAAACCTGCTCCCTTTACAGAAAGTATAGTCCCTAGATTTGTATAGCTAAAGTAGCTGACAAATTGTGCAGCAAAGAAGGACAATACTAAGTATCCACCCATGCTTTTCATAGCTTCTGTCATAGATTCCACCAAGTCATTACTTGTCTTTATCTTTCCTACTGTTTTACCATATACAAGTCCTGGTACTAAAAATGCCAGTAATATTAAAAGCATAAGACCATTACCCATAAATTCATTTAAGTTTAAGTCTCCATCTGCATCTACAGTTTTAAAGGCTGCATTTGGTGTAAACATTAAAAAGCCCATTATAAGAGCAAATACAAGTAAAGCTATACCTGCATTTCTAAGGCCTTTATTTTCAACTTCACTTACAGGATCTTGAGTTGGTACATAATCCCCCGTATATCTTCCTAGGTTTTTCTCCACTACTTTTTCAGTTACAATTGTTCCAACTAAAACTAGTATAAATGTAGAAACTATCATAAAATATAAGTTTGAAGTTGCTAAAACTTCATAGCCAATACCTGCACTCCTAAGAGCTTCATTTGTTAGATTACTTAAAAGTGGATCTATAGTTCCTATTATAAGGTTTGCTGAAAAACCTCCAGATACCCCAGCAAAAGCTGCTGCAAGACCTGCTATAGGATGTCTCCCTGCACCGGCAAATATAATAGCACCAAGTGGTATAACTACTACATATCCTGCATCAGATGCAACATTTGATAAGACACCTGCAAATACTACCATAGCAGTTAAAAATCTAGGATTAACACCTGCTAACATCTTTTTTAAGGATGTATTTATAAGTCCTGACCATTCTGCAACTCCTACCCCTAACATAGCTACCAGCACTGTACCAAGTGGAGCAAATCCTGTAAAGTTAGTTGTTGCACTGTTAAATATATATCTAAGTCCTTCCACATTTAAAAGTGATACTGCTTTTTTTGTAACTTCCTCTCCTGCTTTAGCATCATAATAAGTAACAGGTGCGCCAAATTTAGCTACAAGTGCTGATATTACAATAACAAGTGCACTTAATATTACAAATATCATAGCTGGATGTGGAAGCGCATTTCCTATATTTTCTATGCCTTTAAGAAATCCATTCATTTCCTTTGTTTCTTTTGTATTTCCCTTTTGTGACATTTAAATATCACCCTCCTTCATTTTTTTATAACAATACATCAATTATATCTTAGATAAATAAGTCTTGTCAACGCAATAAAGTTTTTACATATTGATAAGCCTTATTTATTTAATATATATTTAAAACAACTTATATTTATGCTAAATATAAAAATATCCCTATAAAATGAGTTACACTTGCTGCAAGTACAAAAAGATGCCATATAGCATGATTATAGGGTATTTTTTTAATACTATAAAATATAGTTCCTATCGTATAGATAAGACCTCCTAGAAGTATCCAATAAAAAAAGTTTATAGATGTAGCTTCTATTATCTTTTTAATTGGGAGTATAGCAAACCAACCCATACCTATATAAAATACTAAGGATAAAAGTTTATATTTATCAAACTTACCATATGTTAGTATTTTAAAAACTACACCGGAAATTGCCATAGCCCAAATACCTGTAAGTATAACAATTCTTAAAGAACCATTTAAGGTAAGTATAACTATAGGAGTATAAGTTCCTGCTATAAATAAAAATATAGACGAGTGATCGAATACTCTAAGAATACCTTTCACCTTTTTTATTGTAAAGCTATGATATAGTGTAGAAGCTAAAAACATTAAGATTATACACGCTCCATAAATACTGAAGGATACAATTGAAGAGACATCTCCCTTCCTAATAGATAGGATTAGAAGCATAGTAAGTGCTACTATTCCAAATACAATTCCAATGCCATGGGTTACTCCATTTATAATCTCTTCTACCTTTGTATATTTTTTAGGCATATTTACTCCTCCTTTTGAGTATCAATATCCTCATTTTGTTCAGTTAAAACTAATGGTCCATCTTTTGTTATAGCTAGTGTATGCTCATATTGAGCTGACAAACTTTTATCAACAGTTTTAGCTGTCCATCCATTTTCTGCTATTGTCATTCTATAATCGCCTGTATTTACCATAGGCTCTATTGTAATTACCATTCCTTCAACCAATCGAGCTCCCCTACCTGGTGTCCCATAGTGAAGAACCTGAGGATCCTCATGCATATCTTTCCCTATACCGTGGCCCACAAAATCTTTTACTACAGAAAAACCTTCTTCTTCTACAAATGATTGTATAGCGTATCCTATATCTCCTAATCTATTTCCAACTTTAGCCTGTTCAATACCCAGGTAAAGTGATTTTTTAGTTACATCTAAAAGTTTTTGGGATTTATCTGATATTTTACCAACTCCATAACTCCATGCAGAATCGGCTAGCCATCCATCTAAATTAACTACCATATCTATAGAAACTATATCTCCCTCTTTAAGTTTTTCATCTCTAGGAAAGCCATGACATATTTCATCATTTACTGAAGCACATGTTGCAAAAGGATAGTCTTGATATCCTTTTTGTTCAGGTGTGGCTCCCCTTTCTTTTAAATACTTCTCAACAAATCTATCTATTTCTCCAGTAGTTATTCCCGGTTTTATCATCTTCGATATTTCCCTGTGAACAGAAGCTAAAATCTCACCTGCTTTTTTCATCTTCTCAATTTGCTCTGGGGTTTTTAAAATAATCATATTATCTTCCTTTCAATACATATTTATTATTTAATTTTCTTTATTATCTTTTTAAAGTTTCTATTATTATATAAATTATAAAAGTCTTTGTCTTTTTCTACAAATCTTATAATTGAAGGATTTAGTATAAGACTTTTTCTAATATCTTTTATAGCTTTTTCTTCAAATTCAAGTATGGAATAGCAACAGGCTCTGTTGTAATATAAATCTTCCTTACTTGGATTGTTTTCTATTCCTTCTGTCAATATATCTATAGCTTTATTATATTCTTTATTTTCAATATAAATAGCAGATATATTTAAATAAATATAATGGTACTTTTTATTATATTTTAAGGCTTTATAATAATATTTTAAAGATTCTTTTTTACTCTTTAATCTATTATATATAACTCCCATATTAAAAAGTGATTTGTAGAATTCTGGATTTATATCCACACTCTTTTTTAACATTTTAAAAGCTAGATCATATTTTCCCATTTCTTCATATAAAGAACCTAGGTTATTATAAGCATGATAATCATCATCTTTTAACCTTATTACCTTTTTATATAATCTTATGGCTTCTTCTTTTTCATTCTTTAAATCGTATATATTGGCTGCAAAATAATAAGCTCTATCGTAGTTTTTATCTTTTTCAATTGCTTTAAAAAAATATTCTAAGGCTCTATCTAGATTTCCAAGTCTTTCTTCTATAATACCTATGCCATAATAGGCCCCTGGTTTATTTTTATCTATATTTAAAATTTTTTTATAAGTTCCTATAGATTCTGAAAAGAATTCTAACTCATCATATATTAAGGCAATATTGAAAAGAGTATCTATATATTCATCTTTATTGGAAAATTCTAAAGCTTTTTTATAAAATCCAATTGCCTTTTTTTTCTTAGAGTCTAAATAAGACTTTTCTGCAAGAAGTACATAGTTTTTTCTTTTTTGTAATTTTATATTTTCATCAATCAAATTTAACACCTCTACTAAAAAATCTACTCTAAGTGTATCATAAAACAAGAAAAAAAGCAGAGTCTATTACTCTACTTTTAAGGCTCTTATAGAATTAAGCACTGCTAATACAGTTACTCCTACATCTGCGAATACAGCCTGCCACATAGTTGCAAAACCAAATGCGCCTAAAGATAAAACTATCAGTTTTATACCTAAAGCAAGTGCTATATTTTGGATTACAATAATCTTAGTTTTTTTAGCAATCTTCATAGCTGTAGATATATTGGATATTTGATCTGTCATTATTACTATATCAGAAGCTTCTATAGCAGCATCTGAACCAAGCGCCCCCATGGAAATACCAATATCCGCCCTAGCTAAAACTGGAGCATCATTTACTCCATCTCCTATAAATATAGTTTTCTTCTTATTGTTTTTATTTTTCATAGTCTTTTCCAGTAATCTAACCTTATCATCTGGTAAAAGATTACCAAAGGATTTATCTATACCTGCAATATTAGCAACCTTTTTAGTAGTACCTTCATTATCTCCAGAAAGCATAATAGTAGTATCTATTCCCATTTTTGTTTTAAGATCGACAAGAGTTTCTTTTATGTCTTCTTTTAATTCATCTGATACGATTATAGTTCCAATATGTTTCTTATCTTTTCCTATATAAACTATTGTTCCTATAGTATCACTCTTTTTTATTGATATTCCTTCCTCTTCTAAAAGTTTTTTATTTCCTAAAAGAATATTATTTCCATCTATATCTACAGAAACTCCTTTTCCCGAAAGTTCCTTATAGTTTTCTATTCTATTTTTATCTATTTCACCATGGTATGATTCTAATATAGACTTTGCTATTGGATGATTAGAAAAGCTTTCTCCAAGTGCTGCAATTTCAAGTACAGTTTCTTTAGAAAAATCTTCATAAGCTAATATGTCTGTTACCTTAAAAGTTCCCTTTGTTATAGTACCTGTCTTGTCAAATACTATAGTGTCTACATCGTTTAAAGCTTCTAAATAATTTCCTCCTTTTATGAGTATACCTTCTTTTGAAGCTGCTCCTATTCCTCCAAAAAATCCAAGTGGTATACTTATAACTAAGGCACATGGACAAGATATAACTAAAAATACAAAAGCCTTATATGCCCATTCACTAGCTTGGCCTATTCCAAGTATTGTAGGTATAACACCTATTCCAAGTGCTATAAAAACAACTGCCGGAGTATAGTATTTGGCAAACTTTGTTATAAAATTTTCTGTTTTAGCTTTTTTACTTGAAGCATTTTCAACTAAGTCTAATATTTTTGAAATAGTTGATTCTCCAAATTCTTTGCTTACCTTTACTTTTAAAAGTCCTTGATTGTTTACTACTCCTGAAATAATTTCTTCTCCTGATTTTATCTTTCTAGGAACTGATTCACCTGTTATATTTGAAGTATCTAGTGAAGATTCACCTTCTACTACTATTCCATCCAAGGGAACTTTTTCACCTGCTTTTATAATTATATAGTCACCTATATGAACATCATTTGGACTTACCTTTTTAAGATGTTTATCTACTATTAAATTAGCTGAGTCAGGCCTTATATCCATAAGGGCCTTTATAGATTTTCTTGAATGATTTACAGCTCTATCTTGAAATAGTTCTCCTATATTATAAAATAGCATAACTGCTACACCTTCTGGATACTCTCCAATGACAAAAGCTCCCACAGTAGCTATTGTCATAAGAAAATTTTCATCAAAGGGAACACCAGCTATAACATTTTTAAAAGCTATTGTTATAACCTTATGTCCTACTATGATATAGCTTGTTAAATAAAACATAAATCTAGTAGTATCTTCAAATTTAAATAAATATGGAATTAAAAATATTATTCCACCAATTAATATTCTGATTATACTTTTATATTCATGATCTTTAGCTTCCTTATCTTTACTATCCGAAGAAATTCCACCTATAGATTCTTCATGTACTTTAACATCTGGCTCAAGTTTTTTTATTATACCTATTATATTATTTATAATCGCTTGTTTATCACTGTCTTTAGATATTTTTATCTTAAGTTTTTTACTAATAAAATCAAGACTCGTGTTTTCAACACCATCTAAATCTCCTGAAAGTTTTTCAATTTTCCCAGCACAACTTGCGCAATTGAGCCCTTCCAGTTCAAGAACTACATTTTCCATTTTAGGACCTCCTTTTTAAAGCCTACATATGAATGTCTATTCATACGTTAGTTATATTATAACTTTATGTTCTAAAAAAGTCAATCATAAAAGTATAAATTAAAAGATATAAAAAAAGCACCCTAGGGTGCTTTTAAAGTTTGTATTCTGCTACTTTTCTATAAATATCTTCAGAAGTTTTTACTTCTTTAGAATCTACTAATTGCCATTTATTATTCATTCCTTGATAATTTGCAAGTTTTTCAAAGTAATACATCATTATTCCTGCATCTATTAGTATAGATTCATACCACTCCATATATCTTATCAATAGTTCAACTTTATTATCTTTTATTAAAAATCTGCATGGTTGTAAGTTTTTAGTAGATGGTGCAAATCTTATATAATAAAATATATCCATAAGTCCTTTATTTTCTAATTCTTCAACTAAAAAATTGTTATCAATTTCTTCATTATATACTATTTCTTCTACACCTTTTTTTATGCTATAAGGTTTTTCATTGAAAGGATTTGTTCTTTTTTCTTTTCCAAATGCTAGGAGATAATCAACATGGTCTGTCTTTTCACCAAATATTTCTCTTTTTAACTCATCAGAAACATTCTCAATTTGTATCCAGCAAGTAGCTAAATTTAAGTTTACAAGTTCAGTTACAAGTTTTTCTATATAATATCCTGCTTCTATTAAAGTTTTATCTTCTTTATCTTTTAAATTAAGAGCTATATAATGAGGGCTATCTATCATAACTCCTGCGTAACCTGCTTTTCCTTCTAGTTTAGTAGATATGTTTTCCCCTTTTTCATATAAACTAAGATTTATATGTTCTCTATCTTCACCTACTACTAAAGCATTTAATATTCCTTTAATTTCATCAAGTGTATCTGGATTTAAAGGTCTGTTTTTAAATTCTCTTACTGATCTTCTGCTTCTTAAAAAATTTTTTATAATCATCTTGCCCCTCCTATTTGTTTTAATATATATCATTATATACTATTTCTATATTAAGGAAAACCATTTTGCTATATTATTCACATATTCCAAGAAAAAAAAGTGAACTATGAAAGCAGATCCTACTCCAAGAACTATACCTACTGCAACATCAGTTGGATAATGAACTGCCAAGTATATTCTAGATATTCCAATTGTTAGTGCCCATATATAAAGAAAAATAGATAGTTTGGGAAAATTTAAAGAAAGTACTGCAGCTATACAAAAACTAGCTGTAGTATGTCCCGACGGAAAAGAATAGTCTTTTAATTCTATTTTAAAGGTATTTATATTTTTTACCATTTTATAGGGTCTCTCCCTACCAAATCCTCTTTTTAAAATTTGAACTATAGTTTGACTCAGCGTCATAGAAACTATAGCTTCCATACCAACAAACCTTATAAAATTATTTCCCAATAATATAAGAGACAATGAAAAAATGCTTGTAAAGATAGCACCTCCCATATCTGTTATTCTATACATGATACTATCTAAAAGTTTATTTTTCATCTTTCCATTTATAAGTTTTATAAAAAAGGTATCAAATCTTTTTAGCATGTATTTCAATATTTTCACCTTCTTTTTATCCTTATTATATAATATTCCCAAATTCATGTAAATTAAAACTTAATGGTCTTATCTTTAAGATTAGATATTTATATGTTAATATAAAATATATGTAAAAGTATAAGTAAAGGTAGGTAATAAATTTGATACTTAGTAAAGAACAGTCAAATGCTGTAAATCACATAAAAAAACCTGCTCTTGTTTTAGCCGTTCCCGGTGCAGGGAAAACTACTGTTTTAATCCATAGAACTTATAATCTTATAGAACATTTAAATATAAATCCATTAAAGATTCTTTCTATTACTTTTAGTAAGGCATCGGCCCTTGATATGAAAAATAGGTTTATAAATTCATTCCCACAAGTTAATTCTAAAAATATACATTTTTCAACTATACATGCTTTTTGCTATAGGTTAATAAGTGAATATTCATATAGAAATCGTAAAAAATATAAGCTTATCGAAGGAAATAAGGGAGAAAATAAATTTATATTACTTAAAAATCTATATCTTCATGTAAATAAAACTTATATTACAGAAGAAAAACTAGAATCTCTCTTAAACTCTATAGGTTATATTAAAAATATGATGTTAGATGTAGATGAGTTTTTAAAATTGTATAAAATAGATATCAGTAACTTTAAAACTATTTATGATAAATACGAAACTTATAAACGCGAAAATGACTTACTAGATTTCGACGATATGTTAAGTATTTCCTGGGAAATACTTAACAAAGATGAATATCTCTTAAGTAAATATAGGGAAAAATATCAATATATACAAGTCGATGAAGGACAGGATACTTCTAGACTTCAACTTGAAATAATAAAGCTAATAGCCTATCCTAAAAACAATCTATTTATTGTAGCAGATGACGATCAATCTATATATGGATTTAGAGGGGCCTATCCTAAGGGACTACTAAATTTTAAAAGTCAGTTCAAGGATGGAAGTATATATTTTATGGAAGAAAATTATAGATCTTCTAGCAATATTGTAAACACATGTAATGATTTTATTAAAACTAATACTTTAAGATATAAAAAAGATATTTTCACTGAAAATTCAAATATGGAACCTATAAATATAGTGAAGGTGAAATTTTTAAATGATCAATATAATTATTTAATAAAAGATATGGAGGATAAAGACTTTAATAATACAAGTATTCTCTATAGGAACAATTTGTCTTCTATAGGTCTTATAGAAGTTTTATCTCAAAATAATATACCTTTTTCTACTCAGGATAAAAATTTAAAGTTTTTTAACCATTGGGTTATAAAAGATATAATAGATTTTATAAATTTTTCTAAAAATCCAGAACGTATAGATTTGTTTGAAAAGTTTTATTATAAAATGAAGGGATATATTTCTAAAAAACAACTAAACTATGCTAAAACACTAAATGAAAATTTAAATGTCTTTGATAGAATTATGGACTTTCCTGGTATAAAACAATACCATAGGCGAAATGTTAGAAATTTAAAGTTAGATTTTAAAAAACTATCTAAGCTCAATGTAAAAGATGCAATAGATTATATAGAATCAAATCTTGAATATGGATCGTATCTTAAAGATAATTCCGTTAAATTTGGATATGTATACGACAACCTTTCAACACTACTTTTCTATTTGAAAATGATAAGTAGCAGTTGTGAAAGTTTGGATGAACTCCTAATAAAATTAGATTCTTTAAAGAAACTTTGTGCAAACTCCCATAATAATAAGGAAGGTATACGCCTTTCTACTATACATGGTGCAAAGGGGCTTGAGTTTGAAAATGTCTATATAGTTGATTTGATTGATGGGAATTTCCCAAGTGCAAACAGTATAGATGATTTTGAAAATGGAGACATAGATGATTTAGAAGAAGAAAGAAGACTATTTTATGTTGGAATGACTAGAGCAAAAAAACATCTAACTTTACTCTCTTCCAAATATATAAATGGTAGTTTGAAAGAAACGTCCAGATTTATCACTGAATTAGAGAACTTATAAATAAATGTATAAACTTTCTAATCTTTGAAATACTATTAGTGTATTGTACAAATTTATTAAGAAGGTGATAAATATGGCTAAGGGTAAAAAAAATAAACAAAAACAAAGAAAAAGTGAGCAACAGTCTTCTGGACAAGAGCAAAAGCAAGAACAAAAACAAGAACAGCAAAAGCAAAAATAGTAAAAATAAAGAAAGGTCATATGACCTTTCTTTATTTTAAAATTTCTACAGTATGATCTACTTTATATATTACATTTTTTCTTTCTAATATTATGCTAGTCTTTTCACTTAAATCTTTATCTTCTTTTATCGCCTCTACTAGAGGTAGATTAGGGTTTATAGCTACAGGATTTCCCATCAATTTAAGCATAGATAAATCTCCAGTAGTATCTCCGTATGCATAGCTTTTTTCTAAATCTACATTATATTTTTCTATCAATTCATCCAATACTTTTTGCTTGCTTGATGAATCCCACATTCTGATTAATTCACCTGTAAACTTATTTTCTGCATCCACTTTATATAAAGATCCCCTATATTCTGTAACATCATATTTTTCAGCCATTTTAGAAACTAAAAAATCAGGGCTTCCAGATATAAAGAAAATTTTATGACCTTCTTTTTTATGAAAATCTATTTGGTCTCTTGAATATTTATAAACCATATCACCATTTACTTCTATTACATGGGCCGCTATAAATTCTACATAAGCTTTATCTATTCCTTTCAATTCCTCTAAATAAACACCAGCCAATATTTCAAGATAATTTTCAAAATCTCCATATCTTCTTTCCCATTCTAAATATACATCTTTTACCTTTGTATACCAAATAGCTGGATCTATAACTTCAAAGTTCATAAGTTTTTGAAAATGTTCTATCATAAGTGAATTTCTAAATATAGTACCATCAATATCAAAAAAAGCGGCTACGTTTTTCATATTATCATCCTAACATTTAATCTTTTATTTTATTGTATAACTTATACCCTATATATAAAGATCCATATCATTTTATTTTAATTTTTTATATATTATTCCTTAAAAAGAAAACAGCTAATGTACCTGGTCCTGCATGAGCACCTATAACAGCTCCTATGGTATTTATTAAAATATTTTCTACTTCAAAGTTATCTTTTATCATTTCTTTTAATTGTTTAGCAGAATCTAAATTGTTACCATGAGTTATGATAATAGTTTGTTTACTAATATTGGTACTTCCTTTTTTATCTTTTATAATATCTATCATAGATTTTAATAGCTTATTTTTACCTCTAACTTTTTCTAAAGGTTCAAGTTTACCATCTTTTACACAAAGTATAGGTTTAATACCTAAAAGTCCACCTATAATATTTTGGGCTCTAGATATTCTACCGCCCCTATATAAATATTCTATATCATCAATTGTAAATATGTGCTCAATATTTTCTATCAGTTTATTTGTTTTTTCTAAAATCAAATCTTTACTTATATTGTTTTTTACCATTTTAGCTACTTCTAATACTAAAAATCCTTGTCCTCCTGAAGCAGACCTTGTATCAATGAGCTTTATATCGGCCTTAGGATAGTCTGATTCTAAAGCTTGCTTTGCAATTACAGAGCTTTCATATGTTCCTGATAATTCAGATGATAAAGCTAGGTAAATGATTGTTTTGTTTTCTTTTATATATTTTGTGAATTTTTTTATAAAAACTTCGGGCGTTGCTTGCGAAGTTTTATAAGCTACTCCTTCCTCCATATTTTCTAATACTGTTTCAGGCATTATATCTATTTTATCTCTATATTCTTTTTCACCTTTAAGTATAAAGATAGGTACAAGATCTATATCATATTTTTCTATTAAGTTTTGTGGAAGGTCACATCCACTATCAGTAATAATTTTAATACTCATAAAAATCCTCCTATTTCTCCTATTATAATTATCAATATATTATAGCTAACTTGTATTTTATACTAATTAATATAAAAAAACAAATATTAGTATAATTTTGGTATATATTTTTGTCAAGTTAAATAGATTATATTAGGGATATTAAAAGGAGTGGTAATATATGAAATTATTTTTTATAAGTAAAAAAACTCTAAACTGGCTTATAAGTATATTTTTTGTAATTGTTTTTTTAATTATACTTCTATCTATTTTTAAATAATTTAAATTTTATATTATTTAGAAAATTAGCCTTCTAAGCTAATTTTCTAAATCGTTAATATTTTTTATTAAAGTATCTTTTTTTAGTATTAAAAGTTTTCTACTATTTTCATCTAATGCTTCTGGAAGATTTTTAAATCCAAATGATATTTTTTCTATTTTTTCATCTTTATCTTTTTTATCTTTCCATTTTAACCTTATTTTATTTATCTCATCTTCACTATCAGATATAAAGAGTAAGGCTGTATTTTTAGAGCCTTTTATACCATTAATATGATATTGATATATCATATACTTAAGTTTCGATACTTCTCCATTTATTTCATCTCTGTAGAGGCTATAAAAGGGATCTAAAAGCTTTAAAGTCTTACTGCCGTAATTATATACTGTCAATATTTCCTTATCCTCTACAGCCTTTGTCAGCTTGTTAAGTGAATCTTCTACTTCATCCATATCTTCAGACTTAGCACCTTTTTTGTTAGCCTTAACTCCATATTCATTCCATAAACTATATAATTTTTCTAAACTTTTATCTATTTCTTTCCAGGTTTTTTCTATTTTTTTATCTTTCTCTTCTTCTTTTGTTACTTCATCTGTCTTTTCTTTATTTTCTTCAGAATTTTTCTCTACATTTTGAGAAGCTGTATCAGATTTTTTATCTTCATCTGCTTTATCACTTTCATCTTCTTTTTCAGATTGATCTTCATTTTTATCAGTTTTATCCTTATCATCTACATCTATCCCCAAATTAATTTTTTCTAGTTTGCCTACATTATCCATAATAAGATCTATTTCTTTATTTAATTCATTTAAAGATTTTGGGGCAAGATCTTTTTTCTTTATACTATCTTTATTATACGATTTACTCTTACATCCAACTAATACTACCAGTATTAAAAAACATATAATTATTTTATTTTTATAATTCAAAAAAATCACCTCAAAGTTATTTTAACCATGAGATGATTTTATTATTATTATATTAAAGCATAGGTGATAAAAGTCTTGAAAATGATTCTTTAAATTTTATATATTTTGATCTTTTTTCATAATTTCTCATTGTTATTTCTGTGCATAAATCCAAATCTTTTATAAATCTATTTGTAAGTTTTTTATTGACATCTTGATCATAAATAAAAGAATTTACTTCAAAGTTTAATCTAAAACTTCTAATATCTAGGTTTGCTGTTCCTACCGAAGATATAGCCTCGTCTGCTACCATAACTTTAGAATGTAAAAAGCCATTTTCATATGTGTAAACCTTGACTCCTGCTTCTAAAAGATCTCCAACATAGCTCATGCTAGCCCAATATACAAATGGATGATCAGGCTTATTTGGAATCATTATCCTTACATCTACTCCAGATAGTCCTGCTAATCTTAAAGCTTCAAATATACTTTCATCTGGTATAAAGTAAGGAGTTTCTATATATAGTTTATCCCTAGCATCAGATATCATCTTCATATAACCATCTTTTATACTTGGCCATTTTGAGTCAGGACCACTAGATACTATTTGTATACCTACATTATTGTTTTCATCTATTTCATGCAGGTAGCTTTGAGAAGATTTTATTTCTTCGCCTGCCGCAAATCTCCAATCCAAAAAAAACCTCCATTGAAGAGAGCTAATAGCTGATCCCTTTATCTTTATGTGTGTATCTCTCCAGTTTCCAAACTTTTTAGATCTTCCTAGATATTCATCACCTATATTAAATCCACCCATAAATGCCTCTTTGCCATCTATGATACATATTTTCCTATGATTTCTATAATTTATTCTAACATTTATCCAAGGAACAAAGGGTGGAAAAAATACTGCAAGCTCAACTCCAGAATCTATAATAGATTTACGAGTATTTTTGTTTATTTTTCTACCACCCATACCATCTATTAAAAGTCTTACCTTGACTCCTTCTCTTGCTTTTTCTTTTAAAATTTCTATAACTTTTGAACCTATATCGTCATTTTTAAAAATATAATATTCTATATGAATATAGTTTTTAGCACTTCTTAAACTTTTCAAAAGAGCTTTAAATTTTTCTTCACCACTAAAATAAAGATCTACAGTATTATTATCAGTATAGTAAGATTCACTATTCATAAGATGCATTTTTATCAAATCTCTATATCTATATAAGTTAGGGTTTTTAAGTTTAAATTCACCTTCACTTATTTGATTTTTTTGTTCTCTAGCTATATTTCTAAAAAAACTGTCTTCTTCTTTTTTCACCTTAAATATTCTCTGTCTAGATAAATCTTGTCCTATGAAAAGATAAAGAACAAACCCTAATACTGGAATAAATGTTAATACCATTATCCAAAGCCAAGTAGATGTAGGGTTTTTTCTCTCAAATATTACTAATAAAAATGCTAATATTATATTTATCCAAAGTAAACTACTAGTAAGAAGCAAATAATTATCTATAATATTTTTCAATTGATCACCTATTATATTATTTATTTTTTAGACTTATATCTCTTGTTAGCTTGTAAAATTCTCTTTCTAATTCTAAAAGAAAGTGGTGTAATTTCTATTAATTCATCTTTTTCTATAAATTCTAATGCTTCTTCCAAACTCATTATATTTGGAGGTGAAAGTCTAAGTGAGTCATCAGAACCTGATGCACGAACATTTGTCTGTTGTTTTTTCTTTACTACATTTACTTCTATATCTAATCCTTTAGGGTTTTCTCCTATTACCATTCCGGCATAAACTGGAACTCCAGCACCTATAAATAAAACTCCTCGCTCCTGTGCTGAATGAAGTCCATATGCTGTAGATTCACCAGTCTCAAATGCAATAATAGATCCTACAGTTCTCTTTGGTATTTCCCCTTTATAAGGTGCATAACCATCAAATATAGTGTTTATAATACCATTACCCTTAGTGTCTGTCATAAACTCTTGTCTATATCCTATTAGCCCCCTAGAAGGTATTGTAAATTCAAGCCTTGCATATCCACCTGTCGGTTCTGTCATACTTACAAGCTCGCCTTTTCTTCTTCCAAGTTTTTCTATCACTGAACCTACAAAATCATTAGATACATCTATTATTACCTTTTCTATAGGTTCTATCTTTTTACCATTTTCTTCTTTAAACAATACTTCTGGTTTTGAAATTTGAAATTCAAATCCTTCTCTTCTCATAGTCTCTATAAGAACAGATAAATGAAGTTCTCCTCTACCTGATACTTTAAAAGCATCAGTAGCATCTGTATCTTCAACCCTAAGTCCTACATCTGTTTGTAGTTCTTTATATAGTCTATTTTTTATTTGTCTAGATGTTACAAACTTTCCTTCTCTTCCAGCAAAAGGACTATTATTTACAGAAAATGTCATAGATAAAGTTGGTTCACTTATCTTTGTAAATGAAAGAGCTTCTGGGTGGTCTACTGGACAAATAGTATCTCCTATATTTATATCTGCTATACCAGCTATACCTATTATACTTCCAACTTGTGCACTTTCAACCTCTACCTTATCTAAACCTTCAAACTCATATAATTTGCCGATTTTAATCTTTTCTTTTTTATCTGGATCAAGCTTATTTAAAAGTACAGCATCTTGGTTTATATTGATAGTTCCTCTTCCTATTTTTCCAATACCTATTCTTCCTACATATTCATTGTAGTCTATAGTAGATACTAAAACTTGAAGTGGTTCTTCCGAATCCCCAACTGGAGCCGGGATATATTCCATTATTGTTTCAAATAATGGTTTCAAATTTTCTTCTTGTTTTTTAGAATCTAAACTTGAAGTTCCTTGTTTAGCTGAAGTAAATACAAAAGGACAATCTAACTGATCATCATCTGCACCTAGTTCTATAAATAAATCAAGTACTTCATCTATTACACCCTCAGGTCTTGCTTCAGGTCTGTCTATTTTATTTATACAAACTATGACAGGATGTTTTAATTCTAAGGCCTTTTTTAAAACAAATTTAGTTTGAGGCATAGGTCCTTCAAAGGCATCCACAAGTACTACTACCCCATTTACCATGTTTAGTACTCTTTCTACTTCTCCACCAAAATCAGCGTGGCCTGGTGTGTCTATTATGTTTATCTTTGTACCTTCATAATTAACTGCAGTATTTTTAGAAAGGATAGTAATTCCTCTTTCCCTTTCTATATCACCTGAGTCCATTACTCTATCTTTTACTTCTTGATTTTCTCTAAATACACCCGATTGTTTTAATAGGCTATCTACTAGAGTTGTTTTACCATGGTCTACATGGGCTATTATAGCTATATTCCTTACATCTTCTCTTGCTTTTTCCATAATTGATTCCTCTCTTTTAAAATAAATAGTTTTAAAATTATTTATTTTTTATTAGTTTTTTAACTTATAGTAAAAAACATTGAAAAACTGGCATACTTCTTAATGCCAGCTTTTAGATACCCTTTGAAAAATTTAATATATAATAATTTAACTAAGAAAGATATTTTATTGCTGTCACCTTATTTTCATCTAAAATTAGTTCATCGGAAAGACCTTCTACTAAAACAAGACCTCTTCCTCTACACTTGAAGTCCATTGGGTTATAGGACTCAAAATCATAATGTATACCTGTCCCTTCGTCTTTTACATGTATCATTATTTTATCTTCTTTTACTTCTATCTTTATTTGAACTGTTTTAGATTCTATATATTCATTACCGTGAAAGATACCGTTTATTATAAGTTCATTCATGATAAGTCTTACATCAAATATAGTGTCTTCATCATTTATTATTTTGTCCAGTTTTTCTAATATATTTTCTACAAAATTTTTAACTAAATCTAAATTACTATAGATTGAGCCTTTATAAGTATACTCCATTTTATCACATCCAATAAAAATATTCTATGTTTATATTCTACCCAATTTATATTTATGTAACCTTTAAAAAATAATTGTATTTAATGGTTATATTTGCTATAATCAGGGTATATTAATTATATGCAAAAATTAGGAGGGTTGTTAAAATGGAAAGATGGGTATGTCAACCGTGTGGTTGGGTATATGATCCAGCAGAAGGAGATCCAGATTCAGATATTGAGCCTGGTGTAGCTTTTGAAGATCTACCAGAAGATTACGTATGTCCTATATGTGGAGCTACGAAAGATTTATTTGAAAAAGAATAAATACATAAAAGACCAACCAAGGTTGGTCTTTTAATTTTTTTATATTAAGGATTTAAACCTTTCCCAAACTCTTTCTAGATTTGTTTTATTTATAGAAGAATATGGGATTATAGTTTTTCTATCTTCCATACCTAGCTTTTCACTTATTTTTTTTAAGTTTTTTTGCAAACTTCCCTTTGATATCTTATCTAATTTTGTAGCAATCACAATTCCTTCATAACCAAAAGACTTTATCCACTCATACATCATTAAATCTTGTTCAGTAGGACTATGTCTTATATCTATTATAAGTGCTATTTCTTTTAAATTTTCTCTCGAAGTAAGATACTCCTCTATTATATATCCCCACTTATCTTGTTCTTTCTTTGATACCTTAGCATATCCGTATCCTGGAAGATCTACAAATCTAAACTCTTCATTTATTAAATAAAAATTTATTGTTCTTGTCTTACCTGGCTTACCACTTGTTCTTGCCAAGTTTTTTCTATTTAATATAGAGTTAATAAAGGAAGATTTACCTACATTAGACCTACCTACAAAAGCTATTTCTGATAAGTCATCTTTTGGATACTGCTCAGGTTTTACGGCTATAGCTTGTATATCACTATTAATTATTTTCATATTTTTTATTTTCCTTTACTAAAGTTTCTTCTAATACCTGGTCCATATTTTTCATAAATTTAAAACTTATCTTTTTACGAACTTTATCAGATACTTTTTCTATATCTCTTTTGTTTTCATAAGGAATGAGTATATTTCCTATTCCCATCCTATGTGCTGCCAATACCTTTTCTTTTATACCACCTACTGGTAAGACCCTACCTCTAAGAGTTATTTCACCTGTCATAGCTACATTTCTAGAAATAGGAGTATCTGAAAGTGCTGATACTACTGCTGTTGCCATAGTAACCCCAGCAGAAGGCCCGTCCTTAGGTATTGCTCCTTCTGGTACATGTATATGGATGTCCATATTTTTATGAAAGTCTTTTTCTACATCTAACATCTTAGAATTTGCCCTTATATAACTAATGGCAGCCATAGCTGATTCTTTCATAACATCTCCAAGTTTACCTGTAAGCTGAATTTTCCCAGTACCTTTTACAGTATTAACTTCAATTGAAAGAGTTTCTCCACCTACTTGAGTCCAAGCAAGACCTGTGGCAACACCTATTTGATCTTCTTTCTCCATTAAATCTTGTCTATATTTGGGAGCTCCTAAATAGTTAGAAAGATTAGCTCTATTTATTCTTATTGTTGTCAGATCTTCTTCAACTATACGTTTAGCAGCTTTTCTAATAAGGTTTGCTATATTCCTTTCTAAATTTCTTACTCCCGCTTCTCTAGTATAAAACCTTATAACTTCTCCAATTACTGCCTTAGATACCTTTATATTTTCTTCTTTTAATCCATGTTCTTCAATTTGTTTTGGCAGTAAATATTTTTGAGATATCTCTATCTTTTCTTCTTCTGTATATCCACTTATATTTATAACTTCCATCCTATCTAATAATGGAGCCGGAATTGAGCTGATAGTATTTGCTGTGGTCACAAAAAATACCTTGGATAAGTCAAATGAAACTTCTAAAAAATGGTCTGTAAAGTCTTTATTTTGTTCGGGGTCTAATACTTCTAAAAGCCCACTTGCAGGATCTCCCCTATAGTCACTACTTACCTTATCTATCTCATCAAATAAAAACACAGGATTTTTTGTTCCAGCTTTTTTCATAGAGGCTATAATTCTTCCTGGCATACTTCCTATATATGTTCTTCTATGCCCTCTTATTTCTGCCTCATCTCTTACTCCACCTAGACTCATTCTTACAAAATCTCTATCTAAGGCTCTAGCTATTGATTTTGCAATTGAAGTTTTCCCTACTCCTGGTGGTCCTACTAAACAAAGTATTGGACCTTTCATAGTACTTGTAAGTTTTTTAAGTGCTATAAATTCAAGTATTCTTTCTTTAACATCTTCAAGTCCATAATG
>NZ_JBQDAA010000008.1:0-1058 GCF_052089545.1 Tissierella sp.
ATCATTTGGTGCAATAGGTAGTATTTGGTCTTCTTCAAATGGAGTTATGGCTGTTATGAAAGCTGTAAATAGAGCTTTTGATTTAGATGAAGATAGACCATATATGAAATTAAAAGGTATTTCTATATTATTTACAATTGGACTTTTTTTAATTCTTATACTTGCCTTTACAATATTAATATTTGGAGAAGTTATATTTAATGCTGTGTTTGTTTCTTACACATGGGCAACTGTTGCTATATGGAAGATATTAAAAATTTTAATTCCATTAGTATTTATGATTCTTTCAATTACTATACTTTATAAGTATTCTCCATCTTTAAAAGAGGATGTAAAGATAAAATTTTCTGAAAGTATACCAGGTGCTATCTTTGCAAGTTTGTTTTGGGTTGTCTTATCATTTGCTTTTTCATTTTATGTAAATAATTTTGGCAACTATTCTAAAACATATGGAAGCCTTGGAGGGGTTATAGTATTTTTAATATGGCTTTATATGAGTAGTATAGTTATAGTACTTGGTGCTGAAGTAAATGCAACACTTTTATCTATGAAAAACAAGAAAAACAAAAGAATAAAAATGATAAAAAAATAAGATTAAAAGATTTTATACTATAAAGATAAAAAAGTGTATTTGTAAACTAAATATTTAGTTTACAAATACACTTTTTAAATTTAATTAATTTATTTTCTAGAATAAAAAAATTTATCAACAAGAAAACCAATTAGGCCTCTGGAGACAATGGTGTTTAATAAGTTCCACATAGCTCTTATAGAGGATGAAATCAATGAATAAATAGTTGAATTATTCAAATATAAATTAACACACTTATTCTCTATAATTTCAAATTTAGTAGATGTAACTTTGTTAATTTATATTGTATTCGGGTAAAATATATTATGTCATTAGAATTGGAGGAGAAAAAGTGAAAAAGAAAAACATAATTAAATGGTCTGTAGGAATTGCAGCTATAGCTTTAATTGTATTTTTAACCTTTAGGCTTAGTTCAGGAAAGGATATAAAAGGAAAAGAGATAAAAGTAGAAAAAGGAGATATTTCA